>NZ_JBHUXV010000041.1:0-74798 GCF_042669125.1 Streptomyces sp. NPDC057253
CGTCCTCAAACGCCGGACGGGCTGACACAGCTGAACCGGCGACCAGAAGCCACGCACCCGACCCCCCGCGCCGGGATCCAGCCGTGACCCCCCGCTCTCGGGCCTTTGTTCGTATCTGGGGCCCCTAATCCCGTTGCCCGCGCCCCTCCGCATCCGAATGCTGGAATGCTGGACCTGTTCAGTGGGTGGGCAGGGAGTGGGCGGGGGGCCGAGGGTCGTGGAGGACAGGGTGCGGGTGGTCATCGCCGAGGATTCGGTGCTGCTGAGGGAGGGCCTGACCCGGTTGCTGACCGACCGCGGGCACGACGTCGTGGCCGGTGTGGGCGACGGGGACGCGCTGATCAAGACCATCGGTGAGCTGGGCGCCCAGGGCGAGCTGCCCGACGTGGTCGTGGCCGATGTGCGGATGCCGCCGACGCACACGGACGAGGGCGTGCGAGCCGCCGTACAGCTGCGCAAGGAACATCCCGGTCTCGGGGTACTCGTACTGTCGCAGTACGTGGAGGAGCGGTACGCCACCGAGCTGCTGGCCGGGTCCAGCCGCGGGGTGGGGTACCTGCTCAAGGACCGGGTCGCGGAGGTGCGTGAGTTCGTGGACGCGGTGGTGCGGGTGGCCGAGGGCGGTACCGCCCTGGACCCCGAGGTGGTCGCTCAGCTGCTGGGACGCAGCCGCAAGCAGGACGTGCTCGCGGGTCTCACGCCCCGGGAGCGGGAGGTGCTCGGGCTGATGGCCGAGGGCCGGACCAATTCGGCGATCGCGCGGCAGCTCGTGGTCAGCGACGGGGCCGTCGAGAAGCACGTCAGCAACATCTTCCTGAAGCTCGGGCTGTCCCCGAGCGACGGGGACCACCGACGGGTGCTGGCCGTGCTCACCTATCTGAACTCATGAGCATCTGACACCGTGTCAGGAAGTGGGAGAACCACGGGAACCCAGGGAGCGTCTTCAAGGAAAGCGCCGGGGGCGTGCAAATGGTGACAAGTCAGGGCGCCGTACCGTCTCAAAACCACGTCCATCATGCGAATGGCCGAGGGAAGGGGACCCCTGCGGTCGTAGGGTTGATCCTGGGAAGGCCTGCGGGAAGGCCGCTCCCGAACAGCCGCCTCGAGGGAGGTCCAGTTCAGTGACCAGTCAGGTCAGCAGCCCAGCGGAGCAGGCCGACGAAGCCGTCGTGGGAGAGCAGCGCAAAGAGCCGGGCGTGAAGGATGTCCGCCGTCTCGACCGGGTGATCATTCGTTTCGCGGGCGACTCCGGTGACGGGATGCAGCTCACGGGTGACCGTTTCACCTCGGAGACGGCGTCCTTCGGCAACGACCTGTCCACCCTTCCCAACTTCCCCGCCGAGATCCGGGCCCCTGCCGGAACCCTGCCCGGCGTCTCCTCCTTCCAGCTCCACTTCGCCGACCACGACATCCTGACCCCGGGTGACGCGCCGAACGTGCTCGTGGCCATGAACCCCGCCGCCCTGAAGGCGAACATCGCGGATCTGCCGCGCGGCGCGGAGATCATCGTCAACACGGACGAGTTCACCAAACGGGCGATGCAGAAAGTGGGGTACGCGGCCTCGCCGCTGGAGGATGGATCGCTCGACGGATACAGCCTGCATCCGGTCCCCCTGACCACGCTGACCGTCGAGGCACTCAAGGATTTCGACCTCAGTCGCAAAGAGGCCGAGCGCAGCAAGAACATGTTCGCGCTCGGCCTCTTGTCGTGGATGTACCACCGGCCCACCGAGGGCACGGAGAAGTTCCTGCGGACCAAGTTCGCGAAGAAGCCGCAGATCGCCGAGGCGAACCTGGCGGCCTACCGGGCGGGCTGGAACTTCGGTGAGACGACCGAGGACTTCGCGGTCTCCTACGAGATCGCGCCGGCCACCAAGGCCTTCCCGGTCGGCACCTACCGCAACATCTCGGGGAACCTCGCGCTGTCCTACGGGCTGGTCGCCGCGTCTCGCCAGGCGGACCTGCCGTTGTTCCTGGGCTCGTACCCGATCACCCCGGCCTCGGACATCCTGCACGAGCTGAGCAAGCACAAGAACTTCGGCGTCCGGACCTTCCAGGCCGAGGACGAGATCGCGGGCATCGGTGCCGCCCTGGGCGCGGCCTTCGGCGGGTCCCTGGCCGTCACCACCACGAGCGGCCCGGGTGTGGCGCTGAAGTCGGAGACCATCGGACTCGCCGTCTCCCTGGAGCTGCCGCTCCTCGTGATCGACATCCAGCGCGGCGGCCCGTCCACCGGTCTGCCGACCAAGACCGAGCAGGCGGACCTCCTCCAGGCGATGTTCGGGCGCAACGGCGAGGCGCCGGTGCCGATCGTCGCGCCCTGCACCCCGGCCGACTGCTTCGACGCGGCGCTGGAGGCGGCCCGTATCGCGCTGACGTACCGCACGCCGGTGATGCTGCTCTCGGACGGCTACCTGGCCAACGGCTCCGAGCCCTGGCGCATCCCCGAGCTGGACGAACTCCCGGACCTCACCGTGCAGTTCGCCCAGGGCCCGAACCACACCCTGGACGACGGCACCGAGGTCTTCTGGCCCTACAAGCGTGACCCGCAGACCCTCGCCCGCCCCTGGGCGGTGCCCGGCACCCCCGGTCTCGAACACCGCATCGGCGGCATCGAGAAGGAGGACGGGACCGGGAACATCTCCTACGCCCCGGCCAACCACGACTTCATGGTCCGCACCCGCCAGGCCAAGATCGACGGGATCGACGTACCGGATCTGGAAGTGGACGACCCGCACGGGGCGCGCACGCTGGTGCTGGGCTGGGGGTCGACGTACGGGCCCATCACGGCGGCGGTACGGCGGCTGCGGACGGCCGGTGAGTCGATCGCGCAGGCCCATCTGCGCCACCTCAACCCCTTCCCGCGCAACCTGGGCGCGGTGCTGAAGGCGTACGACAAGGTCGTGATCCCCGAGATGAACCTCGGGCAGCTCGCCACGCTGGTGCGGGCGAAGTACCTGGTCGACGCGCACAGCTACAACCAGGTCAACGGCATGCCGTTCAAGGCCGAACAGCTCGCCACGGCTCTCAAGGAGGCCATCGATGGCTGAGACGTCCACGGAAGGCACGGGCACGATCGAGGCGCTCTCACTCGTCCCCAAGGCCGAGGCGCGCCAGAGCATGAAGGACTTCAAGAGCGACCAGGAAGTCCGCTGGTGCCCCGGCTGCGGTGACTACGCGATCCTCGCGGCGGTCCAGGGCTTCATGCCGGAGCTGGGGCTGGCCAAGGAGAACATCGTCTTCGTCTCGGGCATCGGCTGCTCGTCCCGTTTCCCGTACTACATGAACACGTACGGCATGCACTCGATCCACGGCCGGGCGCCGGCGATCGCGACGGGGCTCGCGGCCTCGCGCCGGGACCTGTCGGTGTGGGTGGTGACGGGTGACGGCGACGCGCTGTCGATCGGCGGGAACCACCTCATCCACGCCCTGCGGCGCAATGTGAACCTGAAGATCCTCCTCTTCAACAACCGGATCTACGGCCTGACGAAGGGGCAGTACTCCCCCACCTCCGAGGTCGGCAAGATCACGAAGTCGACGCCGATGGGGTCGCTGGACGCGCCCTTCAACCCGGTGTCGCTGGCGATCGGCGCGGAGGCGTCCTTCGTGGCGCGCACGGTGGACTCGGACCGCAAGCACCTCACGTCGGTGCTGCGGGAGGCGGCCGCCCACCCCGGGACGGCCCTGATCGAGATCTACCAGAACTGCAACATCTTCAACGACGGCGCTTTCGAGGCCCTGAAGGACAAGCAGCAGGCGGAGGAGGCGGTGATCCGCCTCGAACACGGGCAGCCGATCCGCTTCGGCGCGGACCTGTCCAAGGGAGTTGTCCGGGACGCGGCGACGGGTGATCTGAAGGTGGTGCCGGTGACGCCGTCGAACGAGGCCGAGATCCTGGTCCACGACGCGCACTCCGCGTCCCCGACCACGGCGTTCGCCCTCTCCCGCCTGGCCGACCCGGACACCCTCCACCACACCCCGATCGGCGTCTTCCGCTCGGTGCACCGCCCGGTCTACGACACCCAGATGTCGGACCAACTGGACACGGCGATCGAACAGAACGGCAAGGGGGACCTGGGGGCACTGCTGGCGGGCGGCGACACCTGGACGGTGGTGGGCTGACCGCCGCACGGCATACGCAGGGCCCGGAGGCGACTCGGCTTCCGGGCCCTTCGTCGTTCACGTGTCAGGGACGCGCGGCGGGGGGAGGCGCTCAGGCCTGCCGTTTCGCCGCGTCGTACCTCTCCCGCGCCTCCTCCACCGCCCCCATCCTCCTCACCGTCCACTCCGCCAGCCCCCGGACCTGTTCCGCTGCCTCGCGGCCCAGGTCGGTAAGGGAATAGTCGACGCGGGGTGGGATTACCGGCTTGGCGTCGCGGTGGAGGAAGCCGTCTCGTTCCAGGGTCTGGAGCGTCTGCGTCAGCATCTTCTCGCTGACGTTGCGGCCGTAGCCGGCGATCGCGCGGCGGAGTTCGCTGAAGCGGTGCGGGCGGTCGAGGAGCTGGATCAGGACCAGGACGCCCCAGCGGCTCGTCACGTGTTCCAGGATCAGGCGGTGGGGGCACATCGCCTCGCCCGGCGCCATCGACTCCGAGAGGATCTGCTCAGTAGGTACCGCACTTACTGCCATGCCAGTACCTTACTTCAAAGTGGGTACTTTCGCTTAGTTAGCGCCTCCCCTAGGGTTAGTGCAACCGCACCCCACAAGGAGATCGCACACCATGAGCATCGTCGTCACCGGAGCCACCGGACACCTCGGCCGTCACGTCGTCGAGCAGCTGATCGAGAAGGTTCCGGCCGAGCAGGTCACCGCCGTCGTCCGCACCCCGGAGAAGGCCGCCGACCTCGCGGCGAAGGGCGTGAAGATAGCCGTCGCGGACTACAACAGCCCCGAGACCTTCGACGGCCTCTTCGCCGCCGGCGACAAGGTGCTGCTGATCTCCGGCAACGAGTTCGACAAGGGCCGCCCGGCCCAGCACCAGGTCGTCATCGACGCCGCCAAGGCCGCGGGCGTGGCCCTCCTCGCCTACACCAGCGCCCCCGGCACCCTGACCGCCGCCCTCGCGGACGACCACCGCGCCACCGAGAAGGCCCTGCTCGCCTCCGGCCTGCCCTACTCCCTGCTGCGCAACGGCTGGTACAACGAGAACTACACCGAGAACCTGGCCCCCGCCCTGGAGTACGGCGCCGTCGTACAGGCGGCCGGTGACGGCCGTATCTCCTCCGCCGCGCGCGCCGACTACGCGGCCGCCGCCGTGGCCGTCCTGACCGGCGAGGGGCACGAGAACTCGACGTACGAGCTCGGCGGCGACGAGCCCTGGGGCTTCGCCGAGTACGCGGCCGAGCTCAGCAAGCAGACCGGCAAGGAGATCGCCTACAGCCCGGTGTCCGTCGAGGCCTACACCGAGATCCTGACCGGCGCCGGCCTGCCCGGCCCGTTCGCCGCGATCCTGGCCGGCGTCGACGCCTCCATCGAGAAGGGCGAGCTGGTCGTCTCCACCGGTGACCTCTCCCGCCTGACCGGCCGCCCGGCCACCCCGATCGCCGCGTCGATCGAGGCCGCGCTCAAGGGCTGACACCCCCGCGGGCACCTCACCCCCGCCTGTCATGACCGTATGGCGATACGGGCATGACAGGCGGGGGTGCTCGGCGTTACCTTCGTGCAGGCGAGAAGGTGCGAGGAGGAGGGTCCGTGAAGTCGAGGGGCGAGCGGCACATAGGTCTGCTGAACGGCTTCGCCGCGTACGGGATGTGGGGGCTCGTGCCCCTGTTCTGGCCGCTGCTCAAGCCCGCCGGGGCCGCCGAGATCCTGGCCCACCGGATGGTGTGGTCGCTCGTCTTCGTGGCCGTCGCGCTGGCCTTCGTACGGCGCTGGGCCTGGGCCGGTGAGCTGCTGCGGCAGCCCCGCAGGCTGGCGCTGGTCACCGTGGCCGCCGCCGTGATCACCGTGAACTGGGGCGTCTACATCTGGGCCGTGAACTCCGGCCATGTCGTCGAGGCCTCGCTCGGGTACTTCATCAACCCCCTCGTCACCATCGCCATGGGCGTGCTGCTGCTGAAGGAGCGGCTGCGCCGCGTGCAGTGGGCGGCGGTCGGGGTCGGCGCTGCCGCGGTGCTGGTCCTGACCATCGGATACGGCCGGCCGCCGTGGATCTCCCTCACGCTCGCCTTCTCCTTCGCCACCTACGGCCTGGTCAAGAAGAAGGTCAACCTCGGCGGTGTGGAGTCGCTGGCCGCCGAGACCGCGATCCAGTTCCTGCCCGCGCTCGGCTATCTGCTGTGGCTCGGCTCGCAGGGGGATCTCAGCTTCGCCGCCGAGGGCCCGGGGCACGCGGCCCTGCTCGCCTCCACCGGCATCGTCACCGCGCTCCCGCTGGTCTGCTTCGGCGCCGCCGCGATCCGGGTGCCGCTGTCCACGCTGGGGCTGCTCCAGTACCTGGCGCCGGTCTTCCAGTTCCTGCTCGGCGTCCTCTACTTCCACGAGGAGATGCCGCCCGAGCGCTGGGCCGGGTTCGCGCTGGTTTGGCTGGCGTTGACGCTGCTCACCTGGGACGCCCTGCGTACCGCGCGGACGCTGAGGAGGGAGATCAGCAGGCCCAGTACGACCATGACGACGGGCACCGTCAGGGCCGTACGGAAGGCGGAGAGCCTGGCCTCGGGTCCGGAGCCGCTGGACTCGCCCGCCGCGAGGCCGTAGACCGCCGTCACCGCCGCGATCCCGATCGCCGAGCCGAACTGGGACGCCGTGTGCAGCAGCCCGCTCGCCAGGCCCTGCTCCGACTCGGCGACCCCGTCCGTCGCCTCGATCGTCAGCGGCCCGTACGCGAGCGCGAAGGCGGTGCCCGCGATGAACAGCGTCGGGAACATCGCCAGGTAGGGCCAGTCCATGCCGACGGGCAGGAAGAGGCCGTAGGCGAGCACGGCCAGCAGGAAGCCGCCGGCGATCACCCGCACGTTGCCGAAGCGGGCGACGAGCCTCGGGGTGAGGGTGGGGGCCAGCACCGCGTCACAGCCCATGACCACCAGGGCGATCGCGGTGCGCACCGAGGACCAGCCGCGCAGTTCCTGGAGGTAGAGCGTCACCACGAACTGGAAGCCGAAGAAGGCCCCGACGAACAGCAGCGCCCCGAGGTCCGCCCGCGCGACCGCCCCCGACCGCAGGATCCCGAGCCGCACCAGCGGACTCGCGGCCCGGCGCTCCACGACCACGAACAGCACCCCGAGCAGCAGCGCCGCGAGGGCGGCCGCCGCCGTCGACCACCACGCCTCCAGACCGTGTTCCAGGCGTACGACGGTGTAGGCGGCCAGCAGCATGGCGCCGGCGGCGGTCAGGGCGCCGAGCAGGTCGAAGCCGTGACCGGTCGGGGGCGGGGCGGGCCGGCGCGGGATCAGCCGGAAGGCGGCGAGGAGCAGGGCCGCGGACATCAGCACCGGGGCGAAGAACACCCAGCGCCAGCCGAGTGCGGTCAGCAGGCCGCCGATCACCAGGCCGAGGGAGAAACCGGCGGCGCCGGTGCCGGCGTAGACCAGCAGGGCCTTGTCGCGCTGCGGGCCCTGCTCGTAGGACGTGGTGATCAGGGACAGCGCGGCCGGGGTCATGAAGGCGGCGGCCACGCCGGTGACGAAGCGGGCGACGATCAGCATCCAGCCCTCGGTCGCGAGGCCGCCGAGGCCCGAGAAGAGAAGGAAGACGGTGAGCCAGAGCAGGAACATCCGGCGGCGGCCGAGCAGGTCGGCCGCGCGCCCGCCGAGCAGGGTGAAGCCGGCGTAGCCGAGCACATAGGCGCTCATCACCCAGGCCGCGGTGTCGGTCGCGAGACCCAGGTCGGCGCGGACCGAGGGGATCGCTACGGCCATCATCGCGATGTCGGCGCCCTCCAGGAAGATCGTTCCGCAGAGGACGAGCAGCAGCGCCCAGGCGCGTGCGCCCATGACCCGACCACCTCCAGCCTCCGGCGGCATCGACCGAAGCGGGCGCTTCGACATCACCGGGTCACCGCGCGGACACCGGCCACGGCAACACGTGAGGGGACATCGTCCCCCTTCCCATGAGACACCCGCCAGGAGATCAGGGCGGGGCCCCGCACACGAGGATCCGCTCCCGAGTGACGCCGAAGAGGACAGCCCGCGACCTGATTCGCCGCTATAAGTGGCTCCATGACGCAGACCGCACCCGCACCCCTGCACTGGAAACTGGTCGTCGACGCCGGTGACCCGCACGCCCAGGCCGACTTCTGGGCCGCCGCCCTGCACTACGAGACCGAGGACAACGACGCCCTGATCCAGCGGCTGCTGGAGCTCGGCGCGCTGCCGCGCGAGGCGACCGTCGAGCACCAAGCCCGGCTGGCCTTCCGGGACCTGGTCGCCGTACGGCATCCGGACGACCCGTACGACAAGGACAGCGGCACCGGGCTGGGGCGGCGGCTGCTCTTCCAGCGCGTGCCGGAGCCGAAGACGGTCAAGAACCGGCTCCACCTCGACCTGCACCCCGGGGAGGGCAGGCGCTCGGCCGAGGTGGAGCGGCTGACGGGACTCGGGGCGCGGGTGCTGCGCGAGGTGAGCGAGCCGTCGGGGGCGTGGGTGGTGATGGCGGATCCGGAGGGGAACGAGTTCTGCGTCCACTGAGGGCGGTCGGGATCGGGTTCCGGGTGGCGGTCGGGGGACGGCGTTCAGGATGGCGTGCGGTCCGGGATGGCGTGTGGGTCCGGTGATCCGGTATACGAACTCCCCTGTCCGGATTGCGCTCTTGACGGTCAGTCAGCCTCAGCTTCACGATCCAGGCACCATTCGCAGTGGAGTTCCTGTGACGTCAGGGACTCCCATGGAATTCGGAGCCCCCCACATGAAGCTCTCGGTTCCCGGACGCGTCACGGCCGCCGCCGTCGTCGTCACCGTCTCCCTCCTGGCCGGCGGATCCATAGCCGGCGCGGCCCCCGCGGGAACATCCGCGGTGGCCGCGGCCCCGGACATCCCGGTGGCCAACGTGAAGGCGCATCTGACCCAGCTCCAGTCCATCGCCACCGCCAACGGCGGCAACCGCGCACACGGCCGCACCGGCTACAGAGCCTCGCTCGACTATGTGAAGGCCAAGCTGGACGCCGCCGGGTTCACCACGACCGTTCAGCAGTTCACGTCCTCCGGCCGCACCGGCTACAACCTGATCGCCGACTGGCCGGGCGGCGACACCAACCAGGTGATCATGTCCGGCTCGCACCTCGACAGCGTGACGGCGGGCGCGGGCATCAACGACAACGGCTCCGGTTCGGCGGCCGTCCTGGAGACCGCGCTGGCGGTGTCCCGGGCGGGCTTCCACCCCACCAAGCACCTGCGGTTCGCGTGGTGGGGGGCGGAGGAGCTGGGCCTGGTGGGATCGCGGTACTACGTCAACAGCCTGTCGACGGCGAACCGCGCGAAGATCAGCGGCTACCTCAACTTCGACATGATCGGCTCGCCGAACCCGGGTTACTTCGTCTACGACGACGACCCGGCCATCGAGAAGACCTTCAAGGAGTACTACGCCGGCCTCGGTGTCCCGACCGAGATCGAGACGGAGGGCGACGGCCGCTCCGACCACGCGCCGTTCAAGAACGTGGGCGTGCCGGTGGGCGGGCTGTTCAGCGGGGCGGACTACGTCAAGACGGCGGCGCAGGCGGCGAAGTGGGGCGGGACGTCCGGGCGGGCCTTCGACCGCTGCTACCACTCGTCGTGCGACACGACGGCCAACATCGACGACACGGCGCTGGACCGCAACAGTGACGCGGTGGCGTATGCGGTGTGGGGGCTGTCGCAGTAACAGTCCTTTCTGCTTTAGGAGTTGGCGTTCCGCGCGCGTTCCGCGAGGCGGAGCATGCGGGAGCGGGCCGACTCCAGCTTTTCCGGTTCGTCGGCCGCCGGGCCTTCCCCGGCGGCCAGCTCCGTCCACAGGGCGAGCAGGTCGCTGCCGAGGGCCAGGCCGCGTGACGGATCCCGTACGGCCTTCCACGCGGTGGCCGCGCTCTGCATGTTGCCGTAGGCCGACTCGGCGTCTCCGGCGCGGTGCTGGATGCGGGCGAGGTCGAGGGAGATCTCCGCGGCCTGTACCGGCTCACCGCCCAAGTAGGCGATGTAGGCGGCGAGTTCACGCACGCGCAGCACGTCGGGGTGCTCGGCGCCAAGGCTCCGCGAGGCCTCGCCGACGACCTCCTGGGCCAACTCCGCGGCGACCTCGGTCCGCCCCTCCCGCACGGCCTCACTGATCCGCTCGACCCCCTCCCCGAGCACGCCCGTGTCCCCGACGACCAGCCCATCCCCCATCACAGCCTCAGCCACAGCATCGAACCCCCGCACGGGGGCCGGCTGGGGATCGGGATCGTCGAGAAGGGGGACGGGGGTGAGGAGGGGGGCGGGACGGGGGGTGGGGGTGGGAGCGGAGCCGGCCGAGGGGAGGGGTTGGGGTGGGGTGGGGAAGTCGGTTGAGGGGAGGGGGGTTGATGGCGTGTCGGTGGGGGGTGAGGCGAGGGGGGTCGGGGGCAGGGGGCTCGGTGTGTAGGCGGAGTGGGTCGGGGCGAGCGGCTCGGCGGCGGGTGCGGGGCGCGCGTCCATGACGGGGGGCGGGCCGAACGCGCCGGTGGGGGGTACGGCGGTGCCGGGGGCCGGGGGCCAGGTGGGGGCCGAAGTGTGGTCCGGAGAGGTAGCCGGGCCGGGTGGCTGTGTGTCCGGGAGTTGGCGTAGGACGTGGGTCGGGGACGGTTCGGTGTCCGTCGGCTCCGGCGCGGAGAGCTTCCGCATCCGGAAGGTGGGGGCTGCCTCCTGCGCAGGCTCGTCCACCGGCGGCCGGGCTCCCGGCGCCCCACCCGGAGTCGGTGCGAGGAGGATCGGGCCGCTCGGTGCCTCGAAGGCCTTCGCCGGGTCGTGGGGCGGTTCCGGGGGCGGAGGCATTCGTACAGGGTCTGCGGTGAAGCGGCTGGTGCCGTCCGTGGTGACCTCCAGGGGGACCACGTAGCCGATGCGGGCGTCGTGGACCGTGGCGTGGACGGGGTGGCCCGAGGTGAGGGCGAGGTGGTGGAGGTGGGTCAGGACGGCCTGGTGGAGTTCCTCGCCCGGAGGTGCGCTGACCGGTGTTCCGGCCACCGTCGCGCACTCGCCCGTCAGAGGGACGCGGACGTCGATCGGGGTCGCCCCCCACTGCTGGTCCCGCTTCTTGTCGCGGCTGAGTCGAGACATCTCATCCCTCACGGTCGTGCGCGTACTGTCGAGTCTCTCCGCTCGCCCCCGGTCCTCACGTCACCGTGTTGTCACAGGCCTGTTCCAGGAGGTGCGGGACGGGTGGGATGACAGGGTCGGGGCGCGGGCAGGCGAGACGACGTACGGCGAGAGGCGGAGCAACGTGCAGCATCAGGGGCCGGAGATCTGGATCCGCGGCCCGGTGACCCCGGCCGGGAGGCGGTTCGCATGGGTCGGTACCCATGGTGGCGCCGGCGTCTCCACCCTGGCCACCGTCTACGGCGGACACGACAGCGGGCGCGACTGGCCGGGCCCCGGCGCCCCCACCTCCGTGCTGCTCGTCGCCCGCACGCACGCCGCCGGCCTGCTCGCCGTCGGCCGCGCCCTGGAAAGCTTCCGGCACGGGGAGCATCCGCCGGGCCTCGACCTCGACGCCGTCGTGCTCGTCGCGGACGCCCCCGGGCGGCTCCCCCGCCCCCTCGCCGGCCGGATCAAGGAGATCGAGTCCGCCGTCGACGTGTACCGGGTGCCCTGGGTGTCCGACTGGCGCCTCGGCGACCTGAGCGGCAGACCGCCCCGCGGCACGGAGCCCCTGGTCCGACTCGTCCAGCCCACCACCGCCCACTGACACCCCGGGCCCGCCGAAAGGCCCACCCTGGACATGTGAATGCGTACGCATATAATGCACGTGCGATTATTTTCGTACGCCGCCCATCCGGGAGATCTCCATGACGCGCCGCTTCCTGTTCGTGCTCGGCAGCAGCCGCAGCGACGGCAACACCGAACTCCTGGCCCGCAGGGCCGCCGAACAACTGCCCTCGGACGTCGAGCAGCGGTGGATCGACCTCGCGGAGCACCCGCTGCCCGACTTCGAGGACCTCCGGCACGACACGGACCATGTGCGCCCGACCCTCGGCCACACCGCCCTGCTCTTCGACGCGACGCTCGCCGCGACCGACATCGTGATCGCCTCCCCGCTGTACTGGTACTCGGTCTCCGCGCACGTCAAGCGCTACCTCGACCACTGGTCGGGCTGGCTGCGCACCCCGGGTGTCGATTTCAAGGCGACCATGGCGGGACGCACCCTGTGGGGCGTCACCGCGCTGGCCCACGAGGAGTTCGAGGTCGCCGACCCGCTCGTCGGCACCCTGCGCAACTCCGCCGCGTACATGGGGATGCACTTCGGCGGGGTGCTGCTCGGCAACGGCAGCAAGCCCGGTGACGTCCTCAAGGACACCGAGGCCCTCACCCGCGCGAAGACCTTCTTCGCGCAGGAGGCTCCGCTCGCGCGGTTCCCCTACGAGCAGCTCACGCCGTGATGTCCTTCGCCAGGAACCTCGCCCACGCGGCGGAGCCGAACACCGCCGCGTACAGCGCCTGAAGGCCCAGGTTCTTCACCAGGTCGTCCCAGTAGACCGGCTCCCTCATGAGGTCGGCGAAGGACAGCCAGTAGTGGGAGAAGAAGTACGGCTGCAAAGCGTGCAGTTGGGGGATCTGGTCGAGGATCTGGACCGTGATCAGCAGGCCGACGGTCGTGGCCATCGCCGCGATGCCGCTGTTGGTGAGCGTCGAGATGAACAGGCCCAGGGCCGCCACGCCGGTCAGTGACGCGGCCACCACGAGGGCGATCAGCAGGGCTCTTCCCAGCCCCTCCGCGAAGCTGATCTGTGTGCCGGAGATCGTCGTCAGATCGCCCAGGGGGAACAGGATCGCTCCGACCGCCAGCGCCGACAGGGCGACCACCAGGGTGGCGACCAGGCAGAACGTCATCACCGTCGCGTACTTGGTGAGGAGCAGGCGGGTGCGGCCCGCGGGGGCGACCAGGAGATAGCGGAGGGTGCCGGCGTTGGCCTCGCCCGCGATCGCGTCGCCAGCGATGACGCCGATGGCCATCGGGAGGAAGAAGGGGAGGGTCGCGGCGAGGGCGGTGAAGACCAGGAACAGGCCGTTGTTGGTGATCTGGGAGATGAAGGCGGGTCCGCCTCCACCACCGTCACCTGCCGAACCCCCGTCGCCGGTCTCGATCTTCACCGCGATGCCCACGAGGATCGGGACCGCTGCGAGGACCGCCAGGAGGGCGAGGGTGCGCCAGCGGCGGAACGTGGTGTGGAGTTCGTTGCGGAAGAGGGTGCCGTAGAAGGTCGTACGGCGGCTTGCGCGGTGTGGGGGCTGGTCGCGCAGTTCCTCGCGCCCCTTGAGGTCAGCCTGCGACATCGAAGCCCTCCCCCGTCAGCGCCACGAAGGCGTCCTCCAAGGAGGCTCGCTCCAGTGCGAAGCCCCGCACCCTCACCCCCGCCGCCACCAACGCCGCGTTGATGTCGGCCAGTTCGCCCTCCGGAGGGTCGGCGGTGACCCGGTCCTCCGCGATGACCACGTCAGCGACGCCCTGTTCCTTCAGGACCCGCGCCGCGTCCGTCGGGTCCGGGGTCGTCACCACCAGCCGTCCCCTCGCCCCCGCCGCCAGGTCCCCCACCGGGCCCTGGGTGATGAGGCGGCCCTGGGCCATCACCGCCGCGTGGGTGCAGACCTGTTCGATCTCGTCCAGGAGGTGGGAGGAGAGGAAGACCGTCGTGCCGTCCGAGGCCAGTTCCCTGATCAGGGAGCGGATCTCGCGCATGCCCTGGGGGTCGAGGCCGTTGGTGGGTTCGTCGAGGACCAGGAGTCTGCGGGGCTGGAGGAGGGCCGCCGCCAGGCCCAGGCGCTGTTTCATGCCCAGGGAGTACGCCTTCGCCTTCTTGCCCGCGGCGGCCGCCAGGCCCACCCGGTCCAGGGCCGCTCCCACGCGGGCGCGCCGGGTGCGCGGGTCGGCGGTCGGGTCGGCGGCGTCGTAGCGGACGAGGTTGTCGCGGCCGGAGAGGAAGCCGTAGAGGGCCGGGCCCTCGATGAGGGCGCCCACGTGCGGCAGGACGGTCCGGGAGGCGCGCGGCATGGGGTGGCCCAGGACGCGCGCCGAGCCGGAGGTGGGTTCGATCAGGCCCATCAGCATGCGGATGGTGGTGGTCTTGCCGGAGCCGTTGGGGCCGAGGAAGCCGAAGACGCTGCCCGCCGGGACGGTCAGGTCGAGACCGTCCACGGCGAGCTGTCCGCCGCGGTAGCGCTTGGTGAGGGCGTGGGTGTGGATGACGCTCTCGTCCCGCGCACCCACGTCACCGCCTGCGCTGTCACCCAACCCCTCCGGGTCCGGTTCCGTGGCGGACGGCTGGTCCATCGGCTCCCTCGATTCGTCGTACCCGTGGGGGACTTACTTGCCCGCGTCCGCCGCCTTCACCAGCGCGTCCTTGGTGACCGCGCCGACGTAGACCTTGCCGTCGTCCGTGATCAGGGCGTTGATCAGGCGGGTCTTGAAGACGGTGCCCTGGCCGAACTTGCCGGAGACCTTGTCGCCGAGCGAGTCCAGGAAGCCGCCGACGTCACCGCCGACCTCGGAGCCGGACGGGACGCCCTGGCCGCCGGTGTCGAAGGTGGCTATGGAGTCCCAGCCGTCCCCGATGACGTTCAGCCCCTCGGGGCCGCCCTTGCCGAAGTCCGCGGAGGGGCCCTTGTCGAAGTCCTTGCCGAAGTCCCTGGAGCCCTCGGAGTGCTCGGGGGCCTTCGAGGCGTCCTCCTCCTCGACCTTCGCGCCCTTCGGCGGGGTGAAGTCGAAGGTGGAGGCGGCCGGCTTGGCGAAGCTGACCTGGGTGAAGCCCGCGTCCACGACGGCGGCGCCGCCGCTCGCCGGGGTGAGGGTGAACTTCAGCGGCAGGCCGGTCTTCGCGTCCACCGCCACGGTGATCTGACCGACCGTGGTGCCCTCGTCCTTGGGCTTGATGACCAGGCGGTAGGCGTCCCGGCCGGCGACCTGGGCGGTGCCCTCGACCGTCACCGAGGTGGTCTTGTCGGCGGCCTTGAGGGCGTCCTCGGCGAGGTCCTTGGGCGTGGCCGGGAGCTCTTCCTTCTGCTTGCCGTCGCTCTCGGAGGCGGTGGTGTGGAAGACCGAGTTGGACTTGCTGTCGTAGCCCCAGACGTCCTTGCCGTTGTGGATGAGGCTGTACTCGGCCGCGTCCTCCAGCAGGGAGACCTTCTGCTTGTTCTCGCCGTCGGCCGCGACGCGCAGGGTGTGGGTGCCGGAGGCGAGCTCGGTGAGCTTGCTCGACGGGTCGGCGGAGGCGCCGTCGCCCGAGCCGGAGGGGCCGGCGGCGGAGCCGAGGGAGTTCTCCAGGCCGCCGAGGTCGGGCAGGCCGAGGTCCGTGGTGATCTTCACGGTGCCGGACAGCTGCTGGACGTCCGACGCGGCGATCTTCTCGATGAGTTCCTGTGCGCTGATCTTGGGCAGGTCGGGGTCGCCGGAGTCGGCGAGTGCCGGGACGAGCCCGATGGTCGCCGCCGCGACTCCCACCACCGTGGCCGGCACGACGTAGCGCGCGGCCTTGCGCCGGCGCGCCGAGCGCAGCTCCTCGGCGTCAGCGGCGGTCGCGCTGTCGTCGGATTCGTACGGTGCCATGTGTGCCTTACCTCCGTCGTCGGCGGCGGCTGTCAACTCCCGTGCGTCCACCCCGTAGCCGCCATTCTCACCCGAATCGGTGAGGAGTGGTGTTTTCCGTGGTGTCCATCTGACCAAATCGGCCGTGAACATGCGTCAGCCCACGGAGGCAACTCCGCGTACACCTGGGGTATGACACGACATGCGGGCGCCCCCTACGACCCGTAGGGGGCGCCCCCTGCACCCGTGACGAAACCCGGTGATCAGCCGCGCAGGAACACGTAGTCCGCCTGGTACGGCACCCCGACGATCGTGCCCGGGGAGCAGGAGCCGGCCGGGGCGACGCCGCCGACGGTGTTCAGCCGCAGGATCTCCACGGTGTCGGCGAGCAGGCCGTGGTGGCGGCCGGACTGGGTGGCCCTCAGGTCCAGCTCGGGGATGTTCCGGTCCCCGTTGGCCGTCTTGGACAGCAGCGCTCCGGTGACCGCGCTGCGGTCGGGGGCGATCCACTGCGGGGTACCGGAGTTGGGCTTCACGAAGGAGTGCGCGATCCCTCCACCGAGCACCGCGGCGACGTCCCGCTGGGCGAAGGCGTGACCGCCGCCCGCAGCCGGCTTGCACTGGTAGATCTGCTTGCCCTTGACCACGGAGGCCTGGAAGTTGTGCAGCGCGTCCCGGAAGTCGAAGGCGGCGACGGTGACCTTGTGGAGCTGGCCGCGGACGGCTCCGCCGGGGAACTCGGCGGTGTGCAGGTTGGCGTAGAACGCGTTCGGGTCGGCCTTCAGCCGGGCCAGCAGGGCCTTGTCCCCGACCTTCACGGTGCCGGTGACGGTGTGGCGGCGGCTGCTCTTGAGCAGGTCGGTGAAGTCGACCTTGATGCCGCCGTTGACGCCCCGCGCGCCCTCGTGGATGTGCAGCGCGGTGGGCCTCGCGACCCCCGCCCACTTCACGGCGACGGAGACCTTGTCGCCCTTGACCTTGATGAACTCCAGTGCGGCGCCGTCCTTGTCGCCGACGGCGGGGCCGCCCGCGACGGGCACCTCGTTGGCCCCGCGCAGGCTCGCGGCAAGCAGGGTGCCGCCCTTGCCGCCGGACGCGGCCACGCTCCGGCTCACGATCTCCTGTCCGCCGGCCGCGTGGCCGGAGTGCGCCGTGTGGTCGGCACGGGCGCTTCCGGCGGCGAAGGCGGGTATCACCGCGGCGGCGACACCACCGGCGGTGGCCACCGCGACGGCGGTGACGAGCAGGCTCTTACGGCGGTTCGAGAACGTCGTATTGATGCCCATGATTCTGATTTCTCCCCGTAATGCGGCCGACGCCCCCTGCGTCGGCTTCGTACAGGCAATTCGGAGGAGATCTCAGGTTGGATTGAGTCCAAGGTAGTGACGTACGTCACATCCGGGTGCGTCCCTATCCCGCGCGGTGCACCACCGCGTCGCACAGCTCCATCAGGGCCGCCTTCGCGTCGCACTCCCGCAGGGGGGCCAGCGCCGCGCGCGCGTCCTGGGCGTACTGCACGGTGTCCTTGCGGGCCTGCTCCAGGGCGGGGTGCGCCCGCAGCGCGGCCAGCGCCTCGGCGTGCCGGGTGTCGTCCGTGAGGTCGGAGTCGAGCAGCTCGCACAGGGCGATGTCCTCGGCGAGACCGAGGCGGGCGGCCCGCTCGCGCAGCCGCAGCACCGGCATGGTGGGGATGCCCTCGCGCAGGTCGGTGCCCGGGGTCTTGCCGGACTCGTGCGAGTCGGAGGCGATGTCCAGCACGTCGTCCGCGAGCTGGAAGGCCACGCCGAGGCGCTCGCCGTACTGGGTCAGGACGTCCACGACCGTCTCGTCGGCGCCGGACATCATGGCCCCGAAGCGGCAGGAGACGGCGACCAGGGAGCCCGTCTTGCCGCCGAGCACGTCCAGGTAGTGCTCGACCGGGTCGCGGCCGTCCATCGGGCCCGCGGTCTCCAGGATCTGGCCGGTGACCAGGCGTTCGAACGCCTCCGCCTGCACCCGGACCGCCTCGGGGCCGAGGTCGGCGAGGATGTGCGAGGCGCGGGCGAAGAGGAAGTCGCCGGTCAGCACGGCCACCGAGTTGCCCCAGCGGGTGTTGGCGCTGTCGACCCCGCGGCGCACCGCGGCCTCGTCCATCACGTCGTCGTGGTACAGCGTGGCCAGGTGGGTCAGCTCCACCACCACGGCCGACGGCACCACGCCCGGCGCATAGGGGTCGCCGAACTGGGCGGCGAGCATCACGAGGAGCGGCCGGAACCGCTTTCCGCCCGCGCGCACCAGATGCTGGGCGGCCTCCGTGATGAAGGGGACCTCGCTCTTGGTGGCTTCGAGCAGTCCCTCCTCGACAGCCGTCATTCCGGCCTGGACATCGGCTTCCAGAGCCTGGTCCCGCACGCTCAGCCCGAACGGCCCGACGACGGTCACGAGGGGTCTCCTGTCTGCTGGTGTCTTCTGGCGGTTACGCGGAATGTCGATAGGTCGCTGCCATCACTCAAGTCAGCGTATCCGGTCACCTTTGGATCACCGATAGCGCCCGCCCCGTCCATGCCAGGCGGTATCGGATCACGACCGGTATGTTTTTGATCACCTGAAAAGAACGGACATCTATCTCCTTATAGGGAAATGATGCACATCCGTACGCCCTTCCCCCACGAGACGACGCACGACGACGTCCGCGTCCCGCTGCCGGACGGGACGCGGCTGCACGCGCGGGTGTGGCGGCCGCTCACTCCCGAACCGGTACCCGCGATCCTCGAATACCTGCCGTACCGCCTCACCGAGGGCACCGCGCCCCGCGACGGGCAGCGCCACTCCTGGTACGCGGGCCACGGCTACGCCTCCGTGCGCGTGGACGTGCGCGGGCACGGCGACAGCGAGGGCGTGCCGGGCGAGGCGTACTCGGCGACCGAGCTCGCCGACGGGGTCGAGGTCGTCGACTGGCTGGCGGCGCAGCCCTGGTGCGACGGCAGGGTGGGCATGGTCGGCATCTCCTGGGGCGGCTTCGGCTCCCTGCGGATCGCGGCCCTCGCACCCGAGCCGCTCAAGGCGGTCGTCACCGTCTGCGCGACCGACGACCGCTACGACAACGACGTGCACTACCTGGGAGGTTCCGTCCTCGCTGCGGACACGCACGCGTGGGCGGCGACGATGCTCGCCCTCGCCTCCCGGCCGCCGGACCCGCTCCATGTCGGCGACGACTGGCGGGACATGTGGCTCAAGCGCCTGGAGGCCCTGGACCCGCCGCTCCACACCTGGCTCGCCCACCAGACCCGTGACGAACACTGGCGCCATGACAGCGTCCGCGAGGACTACGGCTCCATCGACGCGGCGGTCCTCGCAGTGGGCGGCTGGCACGACCCGTACCGCGACACGGTCCTGCGGCTGGTCGAGCACCTGCCGGCCGACCGGGTCCGCGGGATCGTCGGCCCCTGGTCCCACCAGTACCCGGACCGCGGCACCTACGTCAGCCACTCCCACCCCCCGGCGACGGCGTACGGCACCCTGCCCGGCCGCTGGGTCGGCGAGCCCGCCTGGCCCTCCCCCCACGTCACGACGGTGTCGTACGGCCTTCAGGGCCCCGCCGTGCTGGTCCGCTCGCCGCAGCACACCGGCGTGGACGCCGGCCCGTTCGTCCCGTCCGGCGGCGACGCCGATCTGCCGCCGGACCAGCGGGAGGAGGACGCCCGTTCGGCCTGCTTCGAGTTCGCGGTGGGTGAGCAGACGTGCGTGCTGGGGCGGCCGCGGGTGCGGCTCAGGGTGACCTCGGAGGTGTCGCGCGGGCAGGTCGTGGCACGGCTGTGCGATGTCGCGCCGGACGGCTCGTCGACCCTCGTGACGCGGGGGGCGCTGAACCTCTCCGCACGCCATGGCCCGGACCGGGCGGTGCCCTGGGAGCCGGGGGCCACGCAGGAGGTGGCCTTCGAGCTGAGCGGCACCGGGCACGCCTTCCCGCCCGGCCACCGGATCCGGCTCGCCGTGTCCTCGGCGTACTGGCCGTGGATCTGGCCGCAGCCCGAGTCGCAGGCGGGCTTCACGCTGGACCCCGCGGGCAGCTTCCTGGAGTTGCCGGTACGCGCGCGTGAGGCGTCCCCGGACATCACGTTCGCGGAGCCGGAGCAGGCCGCGCCGCCGGGAGGCACGCAGGGCGTGGCCGCCGACGGATGGAGCCCGGTCACGCTGGACGAGCCGCGACCCGAGCGGCTGGTCGTGCGGGACGTGGCCAAGGGCGAGTGGCGTCTGGAGGTCGATCCCCGGTACGGCGGCACGCGCGTGTACCCCGACGGGCTGGAGTTCACCGAGGACGCGCGGGAGACGTACACGATCGACGAGAAGGACCCGCTGTCCGCGCGCACCCGCTCGGACCGGTCGATCCGGCTGCACCGACCCGAGCTCGCCTGGGACACCACCGTGCGCTCCCGCTCGGAGATCAGCTGCGACGGGACGGACTTTTCCACCTCGAACGAGGTGATGTGCACCGACGGCGGTGAGGTGGTCTTCCACCGGACATGGGAGCAGCGGATCCCACGGACGGCCGGTTGACTATGAGTTGGGTCTCTTGCCCGTTTTGCACGTCTTGCGCATGGGCGTGACTTGACTCACTCCAGCCGACGGATCGACAGATATCCGGAATTCCTCAATCCGCCTTTTCGGCTGCGTCAGTTGAGACTTGCGACCGCAAAGGATCAAGTGCCTCAAATGCCCCCGACCAAGGTCAATAGGCACTCCACGTGAATTCGCCACTTGTTCCGGACATGTGCTCTCGCATACGTTCCCGGCCTGTCGGGCGGACGCCGAATCCTGCCGCCGCCCGTACACCCACCGAGAACCACGGCAGGAGCGGGGGACCCAGGTAAGTCGCCGGAACGGTCGTCTTCGGACATACCGGTACGGCTTGGGGTGAAGTCATGCCTTTTACGGGCATGGCCGGGCAACTCCCCGCCCGAACCCGACAGCTCACCTCGCAGGCGACGGAGAGGAACTTCGCCATGCCTGCTGCCGCTCAGCACCGTGCTTCCCGCACCCACCGTCTCGTCCGCAAGCTCGCCGTCGCCGGCACCGGAGTCGCCGTACTCGCGCTCCCGCTCATCGGTGCGACGACCGCGTCCGCGGCCACCCCGGCCGTACAGACCGCGACCAGCCTCGGGTACGCCAACAACCTCGACGGCTGGATCCGCGCCTCCCTCGCCGTCATGGCGGAGCACGGGATCCCCGGCTCCTACGACGGCATCTACCGCAACGTCATCCGCGAGTCCTCCGGCAACCCCTACGCCATCAACCTCTGGGACTCCAACGCGGCCGCCGGCACGCCCTCCAAGGGCCTGCTCCAGGTGATCGACCCGACGTTCAACGCCTACCACGTGGCCAACACCTCGTGGGACCCGTACGACCCGGTCGCCAACATCACCGCGGCCTGCAACTACGCGGCGGCGCGGTACGGGTCCATCGACAACGTGTTCGGCGCCTACTAGGAACTACGCCCGGCTGAAGAGTCTTTCGAGGACGACGGCGATGCCGTCGTCCTCGTTCGACAGGGTCACCTCGTCGGCCACGGCCTTGAGTTCGGGGTGGGCGTTGGCCATCGCGACGCCGTGGGCCGCCCAGTCGAACATCGGGATGTCGTTGGGCATGTCCCCGAAGGCGATCGTCACCTCGGGTCCCAGGCCCAGGTGTTCGGCGGCCAGCGCGAGGCCGGTCGCCTTGGTGATGCCGCATGGCTGGAGTTCGACGGTCCCGGGTCCCGACATGGTGACCGTGGCCAGCGAACCCACCACCGAGCGTGCCGTGACCGCCAACTCGTCGTCCGACAGGTAGGGGTGGCGCAGCAGCACCTTGCTGATCGGCTCGCACCACAGGTCGTCGCGGCGGCCGACCCGCACCGCGGGCAGGGTCGGATGGGGCATCAGATAGCCCGGTTCGATGAGCGTGAGCCCGTCGACACCGTCCTGGTCCACCGCCGCGTACACCAGCCCGACCTCGGCCTCGATCTTCCCCAGCGCGGTCTCCGCCAGCTCCCGGTCCAGGGTCACCGACCAGAGCAGACGGTCCGCGCCGGCGTCGTACACCTGCGCGCCCTGTCCGCACACCGCGAGCCCCGTGCTGCCGAGGTCGTCGAGGAGCGGCCGCACTCTGGGCGCCGGCCGTCCGGTCACGACGAGGTGCTGGGCCCCGCCCTCCGCCACCCTCGCGAGCGCGGCCAACGACCGGTCGGAGAGGGTGTCGTCGGCGCGGAGCAGCGTGCCGTCCAGGTCGGTGGCGATGAGTGAATATGCGGGGGAGGCGGCCATGATCAGAGAATACGGATGGTTGGCCCCTCCGACTCGACGCGAACCGGACGGCTGCTGCTTTCACATCTGTTGACGGCAGTTCCGGTTCGGGGGGTGCGGCGGTGTGCTGCGCACCGCCACCGCGCGCCGCGCCCCGGTGTGCGGGCGGTTCGGGGGCATGTCCCGTGCGGTTCCGGCAGGTTGAGATGGCGAAGGGGTGGGGCGGGCAGTGCGGGGCTCCCCATGCCGCGGTGACCGGTCGCGACCCCGCCCGCCTTGTGCCGATGCCCCCATGGCGCCCGCCGCCCCGGCTGCCCCCGTCCGTGACAAGGCGGCCGCGCTGGGCCGCGGTTGGGGCGGGGGGACCGAAGGCGCCCCGACTGCCTCATGCCGACGTGACCCGCGCCACCGTGACCGGTCGCGACTCCCCCTGCCTCATTCAACGGGCCCGTGACGCAGGGACCGGTGGGCTCCCCCGCCTGCCCATCCCGCGGCCCTCACACAGCCCTGCCCTGCCCTGCCCGCGGAGCGCTACGCCGAGTCCCTTACCACCAGTTGGGTCGGGAGGATGACTCCCGCTGTGTTCTCGCCGGACATCTGGGCCAGGAGCATGCGGACCATCTCGGCGCTGATGCGGTCGAAGGGCTGGCGCATGGTGGTGAGGGCCGGGGCGATGGCGGTGGCCGCCGGGGAGTCGTCGAAGCCGCCGACGGCGATGTCGTCGGGGACCGAACGCCCGGACTGCTGAAGGACGTTGACGACACCCAGGGCCATCAGGTCCGAGGCGACGAAGACCGCGTCCATGTCGGGGGCCTGGGCGAGCAGGCGCCGGGCCGCGCGCTCGCCGCCGCTGCGCCGGAAGTCGCCCTCCACCACCAGCGCCGGGTCGTAGGGCAGGCCCGCCTCGGCGAGCACGTCCCGGTAGCCGGCCAGCCGGTCCGGGCCGCCCGGCATGTCCAGCGGCCCGGTGACCATGCCGACGCGGCGCCGCCCGCCCGCGATCAGATGCCGGACCATGTCCTGCGCACCGTCCCGGTCGGCGGCGGCCACGTAACTCACCCTGGAGCCGAGCCCGATCGGCTTGCCGCACACCACCAACGGGATCCCGGCGTCGTGCAGTTCGGCCGCGACCGGGTCACCGCTGTGGTTGGACAGCAGCAGCACCCCGTCGACGTGGCCCGAGGTGATGTACCGGGTCAGGCGCCGCCGGTCGTCGTCGCTCTCGGCGAGCATGAGCAGCAGCGGGATGTCGTGCTGGGCCAGCCGCTCGGTGCACCCCCGCAGCAGGACGTTGAAGTTGGGATCCTCGAAGAACTTCTCCTGCGGCTCCGTCAGCAGGAACGCCACCGAGTCCGAGCGGCCCGTACTGAGGCTGCGCGCATGCCGGTTGACCACGTACCCGGTCTTCCTGATGGCGGCCTCGACGGCCCGCCCGGCGGCGGCCGAGACGTAGTGGCCGCCGTTCAGGAAGCGGGAGACGGTCCCCCGCGACACGCCCGCCTCGCGGGCCACGTCGTGGATGGTGGGGGGCTTGCGGCGCCCGTTCGCACTCGTGGTCATGTTCCTCGTCAACTAGAGACGTCAGCAGGGGGTGTTCAGGCCTTGACCGAGCCGCTCAGCAGGTCCAGGGACCAGAACCGCTGGATCACCAGGAAGAGCGCGATCAGCGGCAGGATCGCCAGCAGACAGCCGGTGATCACCAGGGTGTAGAGGGCCGGCTGCGAGGCGCCCTGGGCGAGCAGCGTGTACAGGCCGAGGGTGATCGGGAACTTCTCGTCGTCGGCGAGCATCACGTACGGCAGCAGGAAGTTGTTCCAGATGCCGACGAACTGGAAGAGGAACACCGTGATCAGGCCGGGCATCATCATCGGTACGGCGATCCGCGAGAAGATCCGCCACTCGCTCGCGCCGTCCATGCGGGCCGCCTCCATCAGCTCGGCGGGCACCGACGCGGCCGCGTAGATGCGGACCAGGTAGACGCCGTAGGGCGAGAGGATCGACGGCAGCAGCATCGCCCCGTACGAGTCGGCCATGCCCAGCTTCGACAGCAGCAGGTACTGCGGTACGGCGAGCACGATGGACGGGACCAGGACGCCGGCCAGGATCATCTTGAAGACGGCCTCACGGCCCCGGAAGGCGAACCGGCCGAGCGCATAGCCGCCGGCCGCGGAGACCGCGGCGGAGAGCAGGGCGCCGAGACCGGCGTAGAAGGCCGAGTTGGCCATCCACTTCCAGAAGATGCCGTCCCGGTAGGCGGTCAGGTCGCGCAGGTTCTGGAGGAAGCCGGAGCCGGGGGCGAAGGTGAAGGTGGAGAACAGCTCCGACCGGTCCTTGGTCGCCGCGATGACCACCCAGGCGATGGGGATCAGGCAGTACAGCGCGCCGAGGAGCAGCACGAGCGTGGGCACCCAGGCGGTACGGCGCGTCCTCGCGGCGGTGTCGGCGGTGAGGGTGAGCGGGGTCATGCCCGGTCCTCCCGGGTGTAGCGGTCGGAGATGCGCAGCAGGGTGAAGGAGAGGACGAACGTGGCCAGGGCCAGGACGACCGCGGTGGCGGAGGCGCCGTAGATGTCGGACTGGAGGAAGGCCTTGTCGTAGATGGCCATCAGGGGGCTCCACGAGCTGGGCAGGCCGTTGGTCAGGGGCTTGAGGGCCATCGGCTCGGTGAAGACCTGGAGGGTGGCGATCACCGAGAAGAAGAAGGTGAGCACCAGGGAGGGCATCACGATCGGGATCTTGATCCGCAGGGCGATCTTCAGGTCGGTCGCGCCGTCGATCCTGGCCGCCTCGTAGATGTCCGGCGGGATGGCCCTGAGGGCGGTGTAGATGACGATCATGTTGAAGCCGGTGCCGCCCCAGACCGCGATGTTCGCGAAGGAGAGGTAGAGGTTGCCGCCGTCGAACAGGTCGGGCCCCGGGAGGCCGAGCTTGTCCAGCAGGTAGTAGAAGGGGCTGACGTCCGGCAGGTAGAGGAAGCCCCACATGAGGGCGGCGATGATGCCCGGGACCGCGTACGGCAGAAAGATCATCAGCCGGGCGAAGGGCGCGCTGCGGGCCTTCGGGGTGTCGAGCATGAGCGCGAACAGCAGCGCGAGGCCCAGCATGGTCGGGATGACGATGAGGCCGTAGCCGAAGGCGCGCAGCACGCTGTGGCCGAACTCGGAGTCCTTCAGGACGTCGGTGTAGTTGCCGAGACCGTTCCAGACCTGTTCGCGGGCGCCCTTGCCGAGTCCGATGCCCTTGACCCGGACCTTGTGCAGGCTCAGCCAGATCGCGTACCCGATGGGCACCACGGTGAAGGCGGCGAAGAGGGTGAGGGTGGGCACCAGGAACCAGTACGGTGCGCTGCGGCCACGGCGGCGGGGGCGGCTGGGGCGGACGGACTGGGCGGCGGTGCCGGTGCCGTCCGCCAAGGGGCCGGCCTCGGTGAGGTCGGCGCCCTTGAGCGGAGCGCTGGTCATGCCTCGGTCACCTCGAAGCCCTGCTTCTTCATGTCGGCGAACGTCTTCGACTGCACGGTGGCGAGGGCGGAGTCGAACTGGGCCTCCTTCTTCGCCTTGCTGGCCTTGCCGAAGGCGTCCTGGAAGGTGGTGTAGGCCGTGTTGACGTTGGGGCCCCAGGCCGCGGCGGCCGTGGTGGCGGCGATCTGACCGGCCGTGGTGTAGAAGTCGGCCTGGTTCGAGAAGAACTCCGGCGTGGTCAGCACGTCACCGGACTGGCCCTTGGTGGCCGCCGGGTAGATCGCGACCTCCTTGACCAGGGCGGCCAGCGCCTCCGGGTCGGTGTTCAGCCAGGTGGCGAACTTGGCGGCGGCCTCGGCGTGCTTGGAGTCGGTGGAGACACCGGTGGAGGAGCCGCCCCAGCTGCCGGTGACGTTCTCGCCGGACTTCCACTGCGACAGCGGGGCCATGCGCCACTTGCCCTTGGTGTCGGGCGCCGAGGAGACCAGCACACCGGGCGCCCAGACCGCGGAGACCCAGGCGAGGTGGGTGCCCTTGTTGAGGGCGTTGTTCCAGGCCGGGGTGTACATGGGCTGGTTGTCGATGACGCCCTCCTGGACCAGGCCGCCCCAGAACTCGGCGACCTGCTTGGTGGCCGCGTCGTCGATGCCGACGGTCCACTTGCCGGACGGGTCGACGGTCCACCACTTGCCGCCGGCCTGCTGGGCGAGACCCGCGAACAGGCCGGGGTCGTTGGAGGAGAAGGTGGTCAGGTAGGCGTCCGGCACGGCCTTCTTGGCGGCGCGGGCGGTCTCCGCGAACTCCGTCCAGGTCTTCGGGACGCTCAGACCGTGCTGCTTGAAGAGGTCCTCGCGGTAGTAGAACATCAGCGGCCCGGCGTCCTGCGGGATCGCGTAGAGCGCGTCCGTGCCGAGCGTGACCATCCCCCAAAGGCCCTCGGCGAACTGGGACTTGGTGTCCCCGGCGTACTTGGTGATGTCGGCCAGGACGTCGTTGGAGACCAGGGTGGGCAGCGACTGGTACTCGACCTGGATGAGGTCGGGGGCGTTGCCGGCCTTCTTCGCGGTGATCAGCTTGGAGACGATCTCGCCGCCGCTCGCCTGCTTGGACACGGTGACCGTGATGTCCGGGTTCTTCTTGTTCCAGATCGCGGCGACCTTCTCCATGTTCGGAGCCCACGACCAGTAGGTCAGCTTGACCGGGCCGCTGTCGCCGCCGGAGTCCTTGTCGTCGGAACCGCCGCAGGCGGCGAGGGTGCTGGTGAGGCCGAGGGCTGCGGCCCCGGCAAGGATGCTGCGCCTGCTGATCTGGCGGCGGTTGATCGACATCTTCATCTCCCCTGACTTGGAACCAGCCGGTCTCGGACATCCCGCGTACGCGGCAACCGCCGTGGGGGGAGGTTCTGCGGACGTGTCCGTGAGGCTGTGCGCGAGGGCCGCGCGGCTCTGTGATCGTGCACAGTAGAGAATTGTTTCAGCCCCTTGTCAATGGCGGGGGTGTGGGGTTACCTACTTGTTGCCCGCCGATGACAGGGGCGAGGGGAGCTGTGCACGATCACAGAAAATGAGGGTTTTCTGGGTCGTACAGCGTTCCGCCGGCCCCCTCACCCCGTTCCCGGCCCTCCCCCGGGCCGTCGGACTCACCACCGCGCCGGCACCGCCGTGACCGTCCGTGAAAGGACCCTTTGACATGCGCAGACGCAGTGTCCTCGCCGCCGCCGGCGCCGCCGCGCTGGCCGCTCCGGTGCTGGGGGCGGCTCAGGCCGTGGCCGCTCCGGATTCAGCCGGCTCTTCCGGCTCCTCGGGTGACCGGTGCCTGGAGATCCGGGGCGTCGACATCTCGTCGCTGCCGAAGAACGAGGACCACGGAGCGGTGTACCGGACTGCCGACGGCCGCCGTGAGGACCCGGTCCGGCTGATCGCGCGGGCCGGCGTCACCCACGCCCGCCTCAAGGTGTGGGTGAACCCGGCGGACGGCTACAACAACAAGGCGCACATCCTGCCGCTGGCACGGCGGTTGAAGCGGGCCGGCGTCGGCATCTGGATCGACTTCCACTACTCCGACGGCTGGGCCGACCCGGCGCACCAGACCAAGCCGGCCGCGTGGGCGGGCCTGGACGTGCCGGGCCTGGCCAGGGCGGTGCACGACCACACGGCCGATGTGCTGGGCGCTTTGCGCAGGCAGGGCACGCCCGCCCAACTCGTGCAGATCGGCAATGAGTTGAACGGCGGGCTGATCTGGCCGGAGGGCAACTGGGAGCACTTCGACAACATGACCGCCTTCCTCAAGGCAGGTCTCAGCGCGGCCCGCGACACCACCCCGCGCGTCCGCACGATCCTGCACCTGGCGAACGGCGGCGACAACGGGCTGTACCGCTGGTGGTTCGACAACGTGGTGTCGTACGGCGTCGACTTCGACATCATCGGGCTCTCGTACTACCCGTTCTGGCACGGCCCGCTCGCGAACGCCGCCGCCAACATGGCCGACATCACAGCCCGTTACGGCAAGCCGTGCGTGATCGCCGAGACCGCGTACCCGTTCACGCTGGAGAGCGAGGACGACGTCAACGACATCATGAACGACCCTTCGCAGCTGACCGAGGGCTACCCGGCCACGCCCGCGGGCCAGGCCGCGTGGCTGCGCACGGTCGCCGACCTCGCCGCCGGTGTCCCCGGCGGGCAGGGCCTCGGCTACTGCTACTGGGAGGGGCTGTGGACCTACCGCGCGGGCAGCGGCTGGGACCCGACGGACGCGGCCTCGGGCAACGCGTGGGAGAACCTGGCCCTGTTCGACTTCCAGGACCGGGAGCTGCCGGGGCTGCGGACGCTGGGGCGTTACCGGGCGTAGGGCACGCTGCGGGTGTTGGGGGCCGCACCGCGCTGCGGGTGTAGGAGGCTGCACCGCGCACGGGGTGTAGGGGGCTAGACCGCGCTCGGGGTGTAGGGGGCTACACCCCGGATACGCCGGGCAGCTCCCTCGTGGCGGCGGGGCGGGCGGCGGAATCGTGGAGGGCATCGCGTCCCGCCCCGAGAAAGGTCGGCCACCCCATGCGCCGTAGCCGTAGCCGTATCCTCACCGTCGTCACCGCCCTGACCGCCGTCGCCCTCACCGCCGTACTGGTCACCGGCTGCGACCCGGACGGCGCCGACAACTCCCTGGACTGCGTGTCCTGGACCGACACCCTCGCGGACGGTCTGCGGGCCGTCCACGAGGGCGACTCCCCCGAGACGATCAGGAAGAAGCTCGACAGGATCGGCGACGAGACCAACGACAGCAAGGTCGAGAAGGCGGTCAAGGATCTCGACAAGGCCGTCGAGGACTACAACAAGGCCGTCCTGAACGGCGACACCGACCCCGACTCCAGCCGGATCGACGCGGCCGCCGACCGGCTGAAGGACCTCTGCACCTCCTGAGGTCAGCCGTGCGCCGCCGCCAGGTGCCGCGTCAGCCTCGGGGAGGCGAACTCCGTGCCGCACACGAAACGCATCACCGGGCCGTAGGAGGCCGCCGCGGGCAGGCCGGTGAAGTACAGACCCGGCACGGAGGAGACGTATCCGGCACCGAGCCTGGGCGTGCCGCGGCTGACCGCCAGCGCGGTGCGCAGTTCGTGGCCGAGGAAGTCCATCGCGGCGATGTCGACGCGGTAGCCGGTGGCCGCGATGACGTGGTCGGCCGAGAGGCGGTCCCTGCGGCCGGTGTGGCCGAGCACCTCCAGGGCCGGGTGCCCGTCGTTCGCGTCCGCACCGACGATCCGGTCCACCTCGGTGACCTGGACCTTGCCCTCGAAGCGGTCGCGCAGCCACCACGCGCCGAGCGGGCCGAGGACCCGGCGCACCAGGTAGTGGCGGGTGCTCGCCGGGAGCAGCCGGTAGGGGTGCGGGTAGTAGGTCAGGGCCCACAGCGACCAGGCGCGGCCGAAGGGCGACTCCGGGCGCAGCCTCGGCTGCCGCCACGGCGGGGCACCGAAGGCCACCCTGCCGTGGCCGCGGGCGACCACCCTGACCTGCGCGCCGGCCTCCGCCGCGAGGGCGGCCGTCTCCAGCGCGGACTGGCCGGCGCCGACGACGAGCAGCTCCTTGCCCGCGAACCGGGTGAGGTCGTGGTGCTGGGAGCTGTGCGACACGGGGGCGGTGGGGGCGGGGCCGTCGGGTGCGGCCGCGGTCAGCTCCGGGGGCAGGTGGGAGAGCCCCGACAGGCCGGTGGCGACCACGACCGCGCGCGCGGTGAAGGACTCGCCCGAGTCGAGCTTGAGCTGGAAGCCCCCCTGCTCGCTGCGGTCCACGGACACCACCCGCACCTGCTCCAGCTCGGGCACCAGCTTCTGCTGGAACCACTGGCCGTAGGCGATGAAGGTCTCCACCGGGACGATGTCCTCGTCCGTCACCAGCCGCGGGATGCCCGCCGCGTCGCAGTAGTCGACGAGGGTGTGGCCGGGCTGGGGCGCGTCGAGGCTGGAGGCGGCCGGGGTGGACTTGAGGAGCATGCCCGCGGGCATGTGGTCGCGCCAGCTGACCATGGGGTCGCCGAAGACGCGCACGGGTAGGCCGCGCGCCCGCAGATGGGCCGCGGTGGACAGGCCGAAGGGCCCGGCGCCGATGACTGCTACCGGATGGATCACGAAGTCCCTCCCCAGGACGTCACTTCGTCACTTCGTGGTGTGCGACCGCTCGGCAGGTCGCGTGCCGCTGGTTCAACTGGTCGAGCCGCCGCGGCGGTTGGTGCGCCACAGCTGGTAGAGGTGCTTGGCGCCGGGCCGCACGAAGCGCCCGAGCATGGTGAGGAACGGCAGCGGGTCGTCACCCGCGAGCCAGGCCAGCTCGGTCCCGCTGGGCCGCTTCGGCGCGTGCGGGGTCGTATAGCCGCTGCGGCGGTAGGCGAGCAGGGCGGGCAGGTCGATGTTCTCCACGACATAGCGGTGGCCGGCCCGCTGTTCGCCCTCCGGGACGGCCCGCCCGGTCAGGTCCAGGTGCATGGCGCGCACCACGTCCACCCCCGACTCGCTCTCGAAGAGCCGGAACTGGGCGCCCATGCGGGGGTTGAAGTCGAGCAGTTTGTACTGGCCGTCGCGCCGGTCGAAGCGCAGGTCGAGGTCGATGATGCCGCTGTAGCCGATCTGTTTGACGAACCGGGCGGCGAGATCGGCGAGTTCCGGGTTGTCGACGACGTAGGCGTTGGCCGTCATGCCCGCGTGCGGCGGCCAGGAGCGCACCTTGACGCCGGTGAACAGGGCCAGCGGGGTGGAGTTGGCGTCGAAGTAGGCGTGCACGATCCAGTCCTCGGCCTCCTGCCGGGGCAGGTACTCCTGGAGGATCACCCCGGGCTGCTCGCCCCAGTCACGGGCGAGGGCGAGCAGCCCTTCACGGGTGGCGATGCGGGTGGTGCCGCCCACCGCGGGCCGCCGGCGCCGTACGAACGCCTCGCGGTTCTTGGCCACCACCGGGAAGCGGGCCTTCTCGGCGAAGGCCACGATGTCGTCGTACGACTGCGGGAAGGCGGCCTCGGGACTCGCGATGCCGTGCTCCACGCACAGTTCGTGCAGGCCCTGTTTGCTGGCGAGGCGGCGGGGCAGGCCGGGTTCCACGCTCGGGAAGAGGAAGCGGCCGTAGAGGTCCCGGCGGTGCTCGGCGATCAGGACCGCGGCCTCCTCGTCGGTCGGGACGAGGACGGCGGGGCGGCCGATGCGGCGCCCGATCCGGACCAGTCCCTCGACCAGTCGGCCCGGGTCCTCGGTGCCGGTCGTCGGCCAGACGAAGGCGCGGGTGAGGTACCGGGAGACGGCCGCGGGTGTCCAACGGTCCTCGGTGACGGCGTACATGGGCACGCCGAGGCGGCCCAGACTGCGGATCGCGCCCACGCCGCCGTGGTGCAGCGGGTAGTCGCCGAACTTGACGATCAAGGCCGGTACGTCTTTGTCGGCCTCGAAAGGCACACTGCTCGCACTCCTGGCCACGGTCCCCCCACGCGTCCCCCAACGGACGTGACCCCACCCATCCCGTCCGTGTCTCGCAAAGGACGCTAAGCCGGAATGCTCTACTCCGACTATCCCTTAACGGGACATTGCCAACTCTTTGGTCCCATTGCTAACCCTTTAGACACTCCCGTCGGGGGCGGCTCGGACGTAACGTGTGGCCCGACCACCGGCACCGCACGGCATGCCCGCGACCGCTCGGCATGCCCGAAAGTGAGGCAGCACCCCATGCCCCCCTTCGATGTCCCCGAGGGCGATCCCTTCGGCCCGCACAACCTCCCCTACGGCGTCTTCTCCACTCCGTCCTCGCAACGGACGGTCGGCGTACGGCTGGGCGACCACGTCCTCGACGCGGGCGCGGCGGCCGCGGCGCTCGGATCCCCGTACGTCTCGCTGCTGGCCCGCCCGACCCTGGGCCCCCTGCTCGCCGCCGGCCGTACGGCCTGGTCGGACGTGCGGCGGGCGCTGACGGCGTGGGTGACGGTGCCCGCGCACCAGGAGGTGATCGCGGACCTCTTCCACCCGCTGTCCTCGGTCGAGCTGCATCTCCCCTTCGAGGTCGCGGACTACGTCGACTTCTACGCCTCCGAGAACCACGCGCGGAACGTCGGCCGGATCTTCCGCCCCGACGGCGAGGCCCTGACCCCCAACTGGAAGCACCTGCCGATCGGTTACCACGGCCGCTCGGGCACGGTGGTGGTGTCGGGGACGGACGTCGTACGGCCGTCGGGGCAGCGGAAGGCTCCCACCGACCCGGCGCCCGTCTTCGGACCGTCCGTGCGGCTCGACATCGAGGCGGAGGTCGGCTTCGTGGTCGGCGTGCCGTCCGAGCTGGGCCGGCCGGTCGGGCTCGGTGACTTCCGCGAGCACGTCTTCGGACTGTGCCTGCTCAACGACTGGTCGGCGCGGGACGTCCAGGCCTGGGAGTACGTCCCCCTCGGCCCGTTCCTCGGCAAGTCCTTCGCCACCTCGGTGTCCGCGTGGATCACCCCGCTGGACGCGCTGGAGGAGGCGCGGGTGGCCCCGCCGGAGCGCACGCACGAGCTGCTGCCGTACCTGGACGACACGGCCCCGGACGTGGAGCCGGGCGGCTACGACCTGCGGATGTCCGTCGCGATCAACGGACAGGTGGTGTCCCGGCCGCCGTTCTCCACCATGTACTGGACGGCGGCCCAGCAGCTCGCGCACATGACGGTGAACGGGGCCTCGCTGCGCACCGGCGACCTGTACGGCTCCGGGACGGTGAGCGGGCCCTCGGCCGACGAGCGGGGTTCCCTGCTGGAGCTGACCTGGAACGGGCGGGACGTCCTGGAACTCCCGGACGGCAAGCGGACGTTCCTGGAGGACGGGGACGTGGTGACGCTGTCGGCGTGGGCGCCGGGTCCGGACGGGGTCCGGGTGGGGTTGGGGGATGTGGTGGGGCGGGTGGTGGCGGGCGGGGGGTGAGGGTCTCCGGCGGGCCGTGAGGTGAGGGCGGGCGGTGAGGGTGTCCGGCGGACCCTGAGGTGAGGGTGGGCGGCGGGCGGTGAGGTGAGGGTGCGGGAAAGGGGTGTTCGGGGCGGTTGGGGCTGTTCGAGTCCTGCCGCAGGGCGTCCGCTCACGGCATACTGGCGGCGGGGGGTCCGCGTGGGACGCGTCGCGACCGCCCCCGCAGCACCTCGTCACACCGCCCCACCCTCCCCTGTCTCCGATCAGGATCCGGAGCCCGTGGCATGACACTCTGCCTGCTCCTGCTGAGCACCGTCGCCGTGGCGGCCGCCGTGCCGGTGCCGCGCGCGCTCACCCGGGCCGCGTGGCCCGAACGGGAACCGGTGGTCGGCCTGTGGGTGTGGCAGTGCCTCGTCGCGACCGTGCTGCTGTGCTGCCTCACGGCGCTGGTCCTCGGGGCGGCGGCCGTCTTCCACACGGTCCGCGACCATGTGTTCGCCCCGGCACCGCCCGCCGTGACCGCGGCGTACGACCTGTCGGCGGCCCCGGTCTGGACGGTCGCCGCGACCCTGCTGCTGGCGGCCGGGGCGGCCTGGACGACGGCGATGCTGGCCCGCGAGCTGGTCGAGACCCGGCGCCGCCGGGGCGCCGCGCGGGCGCAGCTGCGGGAGCGGGCGCCGGATCTGCCGGCGGGGCTCGGGACGCCGGAACGGGGGCCGCTGCTGGTGCTTGAGGACGAGTACCCGGACGCGTGGTGGATGCCGGGGAGTCCGCCGCAGCTGATCGTCACGACGGGGGCGCTGCACCGGCTCACCGACCATCAGCTGGACGCCGTGCTCACGCATGAGCGGGGGCACGCGCGGGCCCGCCACGACTGGCTGCTGCATCTGTCCACGGCGCTGGCCACGGGGTTTCCGCGGGTGCCGCTGTTCGCCCACTTCTGCGACCAGACGCACCGGTTGGTGGAGCTGGCGGCGGACGACGCGGCGTCGCGGCGGTGCGGGCATCTGACGACGGCGCTCGCGCTGATCACGTTGAACCAGCACCGGGGGGTGCTGTCGTGTGCGTCCAGTCATCGGTTGCTGGGTGAGCGGGTGGATCGGTTGCTGGAGCCGCCGCCGCGGTTGTTGCGGCGGCAGAGGGCGCTTACGTCTGCGACGGCTGCGCTGATCCCTCTGTTGCCGTTGCTGATCGTTTTTGGGCCGGGGTTGTCGGCGCTGGCGTAGACGGTCGGTTTTCGGGTGCGGCCCGGTGGGGGCTGGTCGCGCAGTTCCCCGCGCCCCTGGGTGGGCTGCAGTTGCCGCCTCCCTGACTGCGGGCAGTCGTGCCGCTGGGGCGGCACGGGTGGGCGCAGCGGCACCCGGCAAGCGCCGGTGAGCGAGACCCACTCCCGGCCCGCGTCAGGTGGCACATGTAGCCCCACAGCAGTGGAAAGCGCAGGTCAGTGGCGCATCCGTCACCCCGTCAAGTGGCGCAACAATGCGGCAACACTCGTTTTCCTACCGCGTCGGTATGGTTCCAGCCATGCCACCCACCGACCGTATCCGGGACCACGCAGGTCAGGGCGCGACCACCGTCGCCGCCCGGGCCCGGCGCCGGCTGCGTGCGGACCAGGCTCGACAGCTCGCCGACCTCCTCCGCCATCAGATCCTCACCGGCGGCTACGAGAGCGGCACCCTTCCCCACGAGACGACCCTCGCCGCCGACTACCGCGCCTCCCGCAACACGGTCCGCCAAGCCCTGGACCTGCTCCGCGCGGAAGGCCTGGTCGCCCGCCACCCCGGCGTCGGCACCGTCGTCGTCGGGCAGAAGTACCCCCACGGCCTGGACCGTCTGATGGGCCTCGCGGAGACCCTCCACGAACACGGCACGGTCACCAACGAGGTCCGCACCATGGGCCCCGCCCCCGCCCCGCACCCGGTGGCCCAGCGCCTCCAGGTCGCCCCCGGCACCGACGTCCTCTACATCGAACGCCTGCGCCGGCTGAACGGCCTGCCCCTCTCGCTTGACCTCACCTACATCCCCCTCGACATCGGCACCGCCCTGCTCGGCGCAGACCTGGAGAACACCGACGTCTTCCGCCTCCTGGAGACGATCACCGGCCAGGGCCTCGGCCACGCCGAGATCACCCTGGAGGCGGTCAACGCGGACGCCCACTCCGCCGCCGTACTGGAAGCGCCGCGCGGTGCGGCCGTCCTGATGCTGGAACGCCTCACGCACCTCGCCGACGGCCGCCCCGTCGACCTGGAGTTCATCCGCTTCCGCGGCGACCGCATCACCATGAGCGGCCAACTGCGCCGCTCCCTCTGACCTCTTTCCGAGCCGTTTCCTGGAGACAGCCATGGCTTTGGCGCCCCAGCGGGCCGACGTGCCCGTGACCATCGACGAGTCGAAGTGCATCGACGGCTGCACGCTCTGCGTGGACATGTGCCCGCTGGACTCCCTCGCCATCGACAGCAGCAGCGGCAAGGCCTACATGCACGTCGACGAGTGCTGGTACTGCGGCCCGTGCGCGGCCCGCTGTCCCACCGGAGCCGTCACGGTCAACATGCCCTATCTGCTCCGGTGAGAGGCCCCGAACTCCCATGAAGACCAAACCAGTCGTCGCCACCTTCCTGCTGCTGGCACCGCTGACGGCCTGCGGCAGCGCCCAGGCCGGAGACAGCTCCACGGTCACCGTCACCGTCGGCTACCAGTCCAAGACCATCAACACCGTCACCGCCGGCACCCTGCTGCGCTCCCTCGGCTACTTCGAGAAGGAGCTCGACTCGCTGCACGACGGCAAGACCTACAAGGTCGACTGGCAGGACTACGCCACCGGCGCCCCCATCACCGCCCAGATGACCGCCGGGAAGATCGACATCGGCTCGATGGGCGACTTCCCGCTCCTCATCAACGCGGCCCGCGGCAAGCAGCTCGGCAAGCCGACCCACCTGGTCTCGGTCACCGGCTACAACCTCCGCGGCGGCCTCAACACCGTCGTCACCGCCCCGGACTCCCAGCTCGCCTCCCTCGGCGACCTCAAGGGCAAGAAGGTCTCCACCAGCGTCGGTTCGGCCGCCGACGGCACCCTCGTACGCGCCCTCCAACGGGCCGGCATCGACCCCGGCAAGGGCATCGAGAAGCTCAACCAGCAGCCCGCGGTGGGCGCTTCGGCCCTGTCGGCGGGCAGCACGGACGCGCTCTCCCAGTTCGTCGCCTGGCCCGGACTGCTCGCCTACCAGGGCAAGGCGAAGGCGCTCTACGACGGTGCCGAGCTGAACCTCCCCACCTTCCACGGCGTCACCGCCCGCGAGGACTTCGCCGAGCGGCGCCCGGCGGTCCTGGAGGCGTTCCTGAAGGCCCAGGCCGAGGCCACGGACTACCTCAACACGCACCCGGTCGCCGCCGCCGAGTCGGTCGCCAAGGCCACCGGCCTGCCCGCCGAGGTCGTCTACCTCTACAACGGCGCCCACGGCATCGCCACCTTCGACCCCGCCCTCAAGCCCCAGCTGGTCTCCGCGCTGAAGCAGGACGTCTCGGGGCTGAAGGCGGCCAAGCTGACCGGCGACATCGACGTGGACTCCTTCGTCGACGACCAGTACGTCAAGAAGGCCCTCGGCGCCGACTACACCAAGCGCCTCGCCGCCACGCCCGCCGCCTCCGCGAGCGAGGTCTGGCCCAAGGGCGCCTCCGAGACCCGGAGCTTCACGACGCCCGTGGCACTGCTGAAGTACGTCTCGGCGCACCGGGACGGCATCCGCGCCGCCTACGTCCCCGACGCCACCACCGGCACCCTCTGGTTCGCCGACAAGGCCGTCTGGGTCGCCGACGGCGGCCGGCTGCTGCCCTTCGTCGCCCCGGAGACCGCACGGGCGTACGTCACCGCGCACGGCGGCGCCCGGATCGTCACCTACGCCCAGGCGCTGGAGCAGGCGTCGTGAGCCGGCCCCTGCCGAAGGCGGTCCGGTACGCGCTCAGGGCGGTCTCCCTGGCGGCCGCCCTCGGCGTGTGGCAGCTGCTGACCGGGCTGGACGTCGACCTGTGGCTGCGCTTCTCGCAGTTCCCCACGGTCACCGACGTGGCGAGCGCCTTCGCCGACCGCCTCGCCGGCCCCGACTACTGGACGGACCTCACCGACAGCCTCACCCGCATCCTCACCGGCTTCCTGCTCGCCGCGGTGCTCGGCGTGGCCACGGGCGTGCTCGTGGCCCGCTCCCGCCTCGCCGAGGACCTGCTCGGACCGGTCCTTGAGGTGATCCGGCCGATCCCCGCGATCGCCCTCGTCCCGGTCGCGATCCTCCTCTTCCCCTCCAACGAACAGGGCATCGTCTTCATCACCTGCACCGCCGCCTACTTCCCCGTCCTCGTCTCCACCCGGCACGCGGTCCGCGCGCTCACCCCGGTGTGGGAGGAGGCGGTGCTGACCATGGGCGGCGGCCGGTGGCGGATCCTCGCCTCGGTCGTCCTGCCGGGCGCCCTGCCCGGCATCTTCGGCGGACTGTCCGTCGGCATCGGCGTCTCGTGGATCTGTGTGATCTCCGCCGAGATGATCTCCGGCCAGTACGGCGTCGGCTACCGCACCTGGCAGGACTACACCGTCGTCGACTACGCGGGCGTCTTCGTCGGCATGGTCACCGTCGGCGTCCTCGGCTGGCTCACCTCCACCGCCGTGGAACTCCTCGGCCGCCGCCTGACCCGGTGGCTGCCGAGGACGTCGTACGACGCCGGAAGCCGGCCGAGGAACGCCCGCACCGCCGTCACCGCCGTCACCCCCGGGGCCCCGGGGTCCCCCACGGCCGCGCCCGCGCCGAGGACGGAGAAGGCAGAGAAGACCGGGGAGACCGGTGAGACCGAGAAGACCGGGGAGACACGCGATGAGCACCTCGTCTGACACCGTCGTCGACACGGCGGCCCAGGCACCGCCCGCGACCCACGGCACCCGCCTCACCCTCAGCGGCGCCGCTCTCGGGCGCCCCGACGCGCCGGTGCTCTCCGGCGTCGACCTGGACATCGCCCGCGGCGAGATCCTCACCGTCGTCGGATCCTCCGGCTGCGGCAAGTCGACACTGTTGCGCACGCTGGCCGGGCTCCTCCCCCTCCTCGCGGGCGAGGTCTCCCAGGACGGCCGGCCGCTCACCCGGCCCAGTGCCGAACGCGCCCTGGTCTTCCAGGAGGACGCCCTCCTGCCCTGGCGCACCCTGCGCGCCAACGTCGAACTCCCCCTGGCCATCAAGGGATCGCCACGCACCGAACGGCGCGGCCAGGCCGAGTCCTGGCTGGGGCGGGTCGGACTCGCCGACCACGCCCGGCAGTTGCCGCACCGCGTCTCCGGCGGGCAACGCCAGCGCGCCCAACTGGCCAGGGCCCTCGCGGGAGCGCCCCGCGCCGTCCTCATGGACGAGCCCTTCGGCGCCCTCGACGCCCAGACCCGCGCCGGCATGCAGGACCTGCTGGTCGAGGTGCTCCAGGGCACCGGCGCCACGGTCGTCTTCGTCACCCACGACGTCGACGAGGCCCTCTTCCTCGGTGACCGTGTCGCCCTCCTCGGCGGCGGCCGGCTGATCGCCGTACGCGAAGTCCCGCGCCCGCGCGACCGGTCGGCGCACGACGATCCCGCGCGCCTGGCACTGCGGCGCGACGTCCTCTCCTCGCTCGGTACCTGAAAGGCCCCCCGGTGACCACCGCCTCCTTGAACACGCCTCTGGAGATCCCCGCCCTCACCGACGCCGAGGAGATCCGCTGCGACGTCCTCGTCGTCGGCGGCGGCACCGCCGGCACCATGGCCGCCCTGACCGCCGCCGAGCACGGCGCGGACGTGCTGCTCCTTGAGAAGGCCCACGTCCGGCACTCCGGTGCCCTCGCCATGGGCATGGACGGCGTCAACAACGCGGTCATCCCCGGCCGCGCCGAGCCCGACGACTACGTCGCCGAGATCACCCGTGCCAACGACGGCATCGTCGACCAGTCCACCGTCCGCCAGACCGCCACCCGCGGCTTCGGCATGGTGCAGCGACTGGAGTCGTACGGCGTCAAGTTCGAGAAGGACGAGCACGGCGACTACGCGGTCCGCCAGGTCCACCGCTCCGGCTCCTACGTGCTGCCGATGCCGGAGGGCAAGGACGTCAAGAAGGTCCTGTACCGGCAGCTGCGGCGGCGCGAGATGCGGGAGAGGATCCGCATCGAGAACCGGGTGATGCCGGTGCGGGTGCTCACCGCCGAGGGGCGGGCCGTGGGTGCGGTCGGCTTCAACACCCGCACCGGCGCGTTCGTCACGGTCCGCGCGGGCGCGGTGATCCTGGCGACCGGTGCCTGCGGCCGGCTGGGCCTGCCCGCCTCCGGCTACCTGTACGGCACCTACGAGAACCCGACCAACGCGGGCGACGGCTACGCCATGGCCTACCACGCCGGCGCCGAGCTCACCGGCATCGAGTGCTTCCAGATCAACCCGCTGATCAAGGACTACAACGGCCCCGCCTGCGCCTACGTCGCCAACCCCTTCGGCGGCTACCAGGTCAACCGGCACGGCGAACGCTTCGTCGACTCCGACTACTGGTCGGGCCAGATGATGGCCGAGTTCGCCGCCGAGGTCGCCTCCGACCGCGGCCCCGTGTACCTGAAGCTGAGCCACCTGCCTGAGGAGTCGATCTCGTCCCTGGAGTCGATCCTGCACTCCACGGAACGGCCCACCCGCGGGACCTTCCACTCCGGCCGCGGTCACGACTACCGCACCCACGACATCGAGATGCACATCTCCGAGATCGGCCTGTGCGGCGGCCACTCGGCCTCCGGGGTCCGCGTCGACGACCACGCCCGCACGACCGTCCCCCGCCTCTACGCCGCCGGCGACCTGGCCTGCGTCCCGCACAACTACATGATCGGCGCGTTCGTCTTCGGCGACCTCGCGGGCGCGGACGCCTCCCAGTACACGCCGTACGAAGGGGAGTTGCCGCCCGACCAGCTCCGCGAGGCGCACGAACTGATCTACCGCCCGCTGCGCAACCCGGACGGCCCGCCGCAGCCCCAGGTCGAGTACAAGCTGCGCCGCTTCGTGAACGACTACGTGGCCCCGCCGAAGTCCGGCGCGCGGCTGTCCCTGGCCCTGGAGTCCTTCGAGCGGATGCGGGACGACATCGCCTCGATGGGCGCCCGCACCGCGCACGAGCTGATGCGCTGCGCCGAGGTCTCCTTCATCCGTGACTGCGCGGAGATGGCCGCGCGCGCCTCCCTGGCCCGCACGGAGTCCCGCTGGGGTCTCTACCACGACCGTCTCGACCACCCGCACCGCGACGACACCTCCTGGTTCCACCATCTCGACCTGCACAAGTCCCCCTCCGGCACGATGGAGTTCACGGCCCGCCCCGTGGCTCCCTACCTGGTCCCGATCGAGGAGTTCACCCCGGTCGGCGGCCCTTCCCGACACCTCGGCGAGGTGCACGCGGAGCAGGTGGCGACGGCGGGGGCACGGGATCGGGCACCGGTGGCTACCGGGGTGGCGGGGGCCGGGGAGACGGGGGCCGGGGTGGATCCGCTGGTGTCATCGGCACTGTCGTCGGCTTCGGGGAGGGGGCCCCTCCCCCCTCCCCACCCCACCCCCGAAAACTCCCCCGCCCGCCTCCTCGAACTCGTCGCCCTCGCCGAGGAAGAACCCGAACTCGACGCACTGCGGCCCTACTTGACCGACCCGGCACCCGCCGTCCGGCGCGAGGCCGTGGCCGTGCTGACCGAGACCCTGCCACCTGGCACCGGCCCCGCCCTCGCCGAGGCCCTGCGCGACCCCGCCGCCGAGGTCCGCGCCGCCGCGGCCGCGTCCCTGCGCGAGCTCGTCGAGACGCTCCCGCCCGACCCCGCCCTGCGCGACGGCCTCGCCGCCGCCCTGACCGAGCCCGACCCGGTGGTCCGCGCCGCCGCCCTGGACGTCCTGCGCGCCCTGCGCCTCGGCGACGCGGCCCTGTTCGCCGGCTCCCTGTCGGACGCCGAGATCCCCGTCCGCATCGAGGCTGTGCGTGCCCTGGTCTCGGTGGACGCAGTCACGGAACTCACCCGCGCGGCCACGACGGACCCGTCCCGGGAGGTCCGGGTCACGATCGCCAAGTCCTTGGCGACGGTGTGGGTGGGGCAGACAGCAGGACAGATGTTGAGCGGACCGGGCGACACCAACGCCGATGCCGACGCGAACGCAGGCGCGGGCGCCGACGCTCCGAAATCGACGACCGCCGACGCCGGCACGGGCCTCGCGACGGCCGACTCCACCCCCACGGCGCCCACGGCAGCCGCTGGAGCCGAACCCCAGGCCGTCCTCACCGCCCTCTCCCGCCTCACCGAGGACCCCGACGTCCTGGTCCAGGCCGCCGCCTACGGCGCGCTCGGCACCACGGGCTGCCCGGTGCCCCTGGCCGCCCGTGCCGTGTCCGCCCTCGACGCCTCCGCCTGGCAGGTCCGGTCGGGTGCCGCCGCCGCTCTGGGCGCGGCGGATCACGACGTGGCCGTCCCCGCCCTCGCCAAGGCCCTCGCCGACCCCAACGCCGATGTCCGCAAGGCCGCCGTCCTGGCGCTGACCCGCCACTCGGGCACCGAGGACGCCCGTGCGGCCCTGGCCACGGCGACGGCCGACTCGGACGCGGACGTCAGGGCGTATGCGGCACGGGCCGTGTGACGTGAGCCGAGCGGAGTCCGGTGGCGGCTATATCCAGTCGTCCTCGGGCTCCGGCTCCGCATCCATCTCGGGCCAGTGGTCGGCCCCGGGGTCCGCGCCGTCCGCACCGCCCGGTGTCTGCGGCGCCACTCCGTCGCCCGCCAGACCGGCCAGCACCCCGATCACACCCTCGCCGTACGTCACCAGCTTCTTCTCGCCGACCCCGCTGACCCCGCCGAGCTGCCGCACCGAGGTCGGCCAGGCCGTCACGATCTCCCGAAGCGTGGCGTCGTGGAAGATGACGTATGCCGGGACGCCCTGCTCCCGTGCCTGCTCGGCGCGCCAGGCCCGCAGCGCCTCGAAGGCCGGCACCAGCGCCTCGGGCAGCTCTGCCACCGCGGCCTTGGCCTTGCCCCGGCCCGAGGAGGAGGTGGACTTGGCGGTCGCCGGCTTCTTGGGCTCCTTGCGCAGCGGCACCTCCCGCTCGCGCCGCAGCACGGTCCCGCTGGCCTCGGTCAGCACCAGCGTGCCGTAGTCCCCCTCGACCGCGAGCAGCCCCTGGGCCAGCAACTGGCGGACGACGCCCCGCCATTCGCCCTCGGAGAGCTCCTCGCCGATGCCGAACACGGACAGCTGGTCGTGGTCGAACTGGATGACCTTGCCGGTGCGCTTGCCGAGCAGGATGTCGATGATCTGGACCGCGCCGAACTTCTGTCCCCGCTCCCGCTGCAGCCGCACCACGGTGGACAGCACCTTCTGGGCCGCGACCGTGCCGTCCCAGGTCTCGGGCGGGGTCAGGCAGGTGTCGCAGTTGCCGCAGCCCGTCGGCTCGGGCTCCTGGCCGAAGTAGTTGAGGAGCTGGCCGCGCCGGCACTGGGAGGTCTCGCACAGCGCCAGCATGGAGTCCAGGTGGGCGGCGGCCCGGCGGCGGAACGCCTCGTCGCCCTCGCCGGACTGGATCAGCTTGCGCTGCTGTATGACGTCGCCCAGGCCGTAGGCCATCCAGGCCGTGGAGGCGAGGCCGTCCCGGCCCGCGCGGCCGGTCTCCTGGTAGTAGCCCTCGACCGACTTGGGCAGGTCGAGGTGGGCGACGAACCGGACGTCCGGCTTGTCGATGCCCATGCCGAAGGCGATGGTCGCCACCACCACCAGGCCGTCCTCGCGCAGGAAGCGGGACTGGTGGGCGGCGCGGGTGCCCGCGTCGAGGCCCGCGTGGTACGGGACCGCCTCGATGCCGTTGCGCGAGAGGAACTCGGCGGTGGCCTCCACCGACTTGCGGGAGAGGCAGTACACGATGCCGGCGTCCCCCGCGTGCTCCTCGCGCAGGAAGGCCAGCAGCTGCTTCTTGGGGTCGGCCTTCGGCACGATCCGGTACTGGATGTTGGGCCGGTCGAAGCTCGCCACGAAGTGCCGGGCCGTCGGCATGTGCAGCCGCTGGGTGATCTCCTCGTGCGTGGCCCGGGTGGCCGTCGCGGTGAGGGCGATCCGCGGGACGTCCGGCCAGCGCTCGCCGAGCACGGACAGCGTCAGGTAGTCGGGCCGGAAGTCGTGGCCCCACTGGGAGACGCAGTGCGCCTCGTCGATGGCGAAGACGGCGATCTTGCCGCGGGAGAGGAGGTCCTGGGTGGCGTCGAGGCGCAGCCGCTCCGGTGCCAGGTACAGCAGGTCGAGCTCTCCGGCGAGGAACTCCGCCTCCACCACGCGCCGCTCGTCGAAGTCCTGCGTGGAGTTCATGAACCCGGCGCGCACGCCGAGCGCCCTGAGCGCGTCGACCTGGTCCTGCATCAGCGCGATGAGCGGTGAGACGACGATCCCGGTGCCCGGCCTGACCAGGGACGGGATCTGGTAGCACAGCGACTTGCCGCCGCCGGTCGGCATGAGGACGACGGCGTCCCCGCCGGCCACCACATGCTCGATGATCTCTTCCTGCTCGCCGCGGAAGGCGTCGTATCCGAAGACCCGGTGGAGCGTGGCCAGTGCCTCGCTGTCGGTGCTCCCCGGTGTCCCGGTGATCCCTGGCATCTCGCTGATCCCGCCCATCGCGCCCATAGTCCCGTCCCCCGTACGTCGTCCCTCGACCACTGCGTCCACGATAGGGGTCCGCACCGACACCGCCGGAGTTATCCACAGGCTGGTCCGGTGACGTCCTGTGGTCATTCGATCGGCCGCTGTCACATGGCGCACTCGTTCGAGGCGAGGAGATGCTGCTGGGGCGGGCCGGAGCGGTCCGCCCTCCCGACCGACGGCGTGCCCCGCGTGTGCGTGTCTCCCGTCCCGAACTCTCACGCGCCTCAAGGAGAATCCCATGGCCTCTCGGCCTCTGAAGGCAGCCCTCACCCTGGCGGCGGCCGCGGCCTTCTCGCTGTCCGCCGTCCCCGCCCAGGCAGCCGACCCGGACCCGTCGGTCTGGACGGACCTGACCGACACGTACACGGCGACCGGCGAGTACGCCTACGCGCCGCTCGCCGTCGCCGACGGCTTCACTCCCCTGGCCTGCGTGCCCGGCGTGGGCTACCGGTACGTCAACACGGACAACGTCGGGGAGACCGAAGCGGAGGAGCCCGCGGCGCTCCTCTACGACGACGGCCCGAACGGGCGCCGGCTCATCGGTGTGGAGTGGATCGTGCCGGCGGGGGCGGGGGTCGCCAGGCCGACGCTGTTCGGCCAGGAGTTCCAGGGCCCGGAGACGCTCCCCACGCCTCTGGTGTCGAGCTACACCCTGCGAGCGTGGATCTACCGGACCAATCCGAGCGGCCTGTTCAGCCCCACGCATCCCGATGTGACGTGCGCTCCCGCGTCGGCCCCGAGCACGGCTGCCGAGCCCGACTGGCTCGCCGGCCTCGACTGGACCGAGCTGGTCACCTGAGCGCACGCAAGGGGCCCGGATCCCTTGGCGGGAGCCGGGCCCTTTGTGCGAGAACGCCGCCGGTCAGCGCACGAACACTCCCGCCTGGTTCGCCAGGTCCAGGAAGTACTGCGGCGCCACACCGAGCACCAGCGTGACCGCCACGCCGACGCCGATCGCCGTCATGGTGAGCGGCGACGGCACGGCGACCGTCGGTCCCTCCGGGCGCGGCTCGCTGAAGAACATCAGCACGATCACCCGGATGTAGAAGAACGCGGCGATCGCGGACGAGATCACACCGACCACGACCAGCGGTGCCGCCCCGCCCTCGGCCGCCGCCTTGAACACGGCGAACTTCCCGGCGAAGCCGCTGGTCAGCGGGATACCGGCGAAGGCGAGCAGGAACACCGCGAACACGGCGGCGACCAGTGGTGACCGCCGGCCGAGCCCCGCCCACTTGGACAGGTGGGTCGCCTCGCCCCCGGCGTCGCGGACCAGGGTGACCACCGCGAAGGCGCCGATCGTGACGAAGGAGTACGCGGCCAGGTAGAAGAGGACGGACGAGACCCCGTCCGGCGTGGTCGCGATGACACCCGCGAGGATGAACCCGGCGTGCGCGATCGACGAGTACGCCAGCAGCCGCTTGATGTCGGTCTGGGTGATGGCGACGATCGCGCCGCCCAGCATGGTGACGATCGCTACGGCCCACATGACCGGCCGCCAGTCCCAGCGCAGGCCCGGCAGCACGACGTAGAGGATCCTCAGCAGCGCGCCGAAGGCGGCCACCTTGGTCGCCGCGGCCATGAAGCCGGTGACCGGGGTCGGCGCGCCCTGGTAGACGTCGGGCGTCCACATGTGGAACGGCACGGCGCCGACCTTGAACAGCAGGCCCATGACGATCATCGCGGAGCCGATCAGCAGCAGCGCGTCGTTGCCCATGGTGTCGGCGAGCGCCGGGTCCACGGTGCCGATCGTGCCGTCGACGACGCGCGCGATGGTGCCGTAGGACACCGAGCCCGCGTAGCCGTACAGCAGCGCGATCCCGAACAGGGTGAACGCGGAGGCGAACGCGCCGAGCAGGAAGTACTTGACCGCGGCCTCCTGCGACATGAGCCGCTTGCGGCGGGCCAAGGCGCACAGCAGGTACAGCGGGAGCGAGAAGACCTCCAGGGCCACGAACAGCGTCAGCAGGTCGTTGGCGGCCGGGAAGATCAGCATGCCGGCGACGGCGAAGAGCAGCAGCGGGAACACCTCGGTGGTGGTGAACCCGGCCTTCACGGCCGCCTTCTCGCTGTCGCTGCCCGGCACGGACGCGGCCTGGGCGGCGAACGAGTCGACCCTGTTGCCGTGCGCCTCGGGGTCGAGCCGCCGCTCGGCGAAGGTGAACAGGCCGACCAGGCCCGCCAGCAGGATCGTGCCCTGGAGGAACAGGGCCGGTCCGTCGACGGCGATCGCGCCCATGGCCGCGATGCCCGCCTTGGTGGTGGCGTACCCGTCCGCGGCGAGCGCGACGACCGCCGCGAAGGCCGCGCACAGCGCTACGACGGACACGAACAGCTGGGCGTAGTAACGGGACTTGCGCGGGACGAAGGCCTCGACCAGCACCCCGATGATCGCCGCGCCCACGACGATCAGGGTGGGCGACAATTGCCCGTATTCGATCTTCGGCGCGTCGATCTTCGAGATCGGGTCGGCCGCGGTTGTCCACAGGCTGTGGACGGCTACTGCGCTCACTTGGCCGCCTCCACCTCGGGCTTGGGGTCCTTCTTGTGTACGTCGGACATGGTCGACTTCACCGCCGGGTTGACGATGTCGGTGACCGGCTTCGGGTAGACGCCCAGGAAGATCAACAGCACGACCAGCGGGGCGACGACCACGAGCTCACGCAGCCGCAGGTCGGGCATCGCGGAGACCTCCGGCTTCACCGGGCCCGTCATCGTCCGCTGGTACAGGACGAGGGTGTAGAGCGCGGCGAGCACGATGCCGAAGGTGGCGATGATGCCGATCACCGGGTAGCGCGCGAACGTGCCGACCAGGACCAGGAACTCACTGACGAAGGGCGCGAGCCCGGGCAGCGAGAGGGTGGCGAGGCCGCCGATCAGGAAGGTGCCGGCGAGCACCGGGGCGACCTTCTGGACACCGCCGTAGTCGGCGATGAGCCGCGAGCCGCGCCGCGAGATCAGGAAGCCGGCCACCAGCATCAGCGCGGCCGTGGAGATCCCGTGGTTGACCATGTAGAGCGTGGCGCCGGACTGGCCCTGGCTGGTCATCGCGAAGATGCCCATGATGATGAAGCCGAAGTGGGAGATCGACGCGTACGCCACCAGGCGCTTGATGTCACGCTGGCCGACCGCGAGCAGCGCCCCGTAGATGATGCTGATCACCGCGAGGACGAGGATCGCGGGCGTGGCCCACTTGCTGGCCTCCGGGAAGAGCTGGAGGCAGAAGCGGAGCATCGCGAAGGTGCCCACCTTGTCGACGACCGCGGTGATGAGGACGGCGACCGGGGCGGTGGCCTCCCCCATCGCGTTGGGCAGCCAGGTGTGCAGCGGCCACAGGGGCGCCTTCACCGCGAAGGCGAAGAAGAACCCGAGGAACAGCCAACGCTCGGTGTTGGTCGCCATGTCGAGCGTGCCGTTGGCCCGCGCCTCGGCGATCTCCTGGAGGCTGAAGTTCCCGGCGACCACGTAGAGGCCGATCACCGCGGCCAGCATGATCAGACCGCCGACCAGGTTGTAGAGGAGGAACTTCACGGCGGCGTACGAGCGTTGGGCCGCCGCGTTCTCGTCGGTGCCGGCGTGGGCCCGGTCCCCGAAGCCGCCGATGAGGAAGTACATCGGGATCAGCATGGCTTCGAAGAAGATGTAGAAGAGGAAGACGTCGGTGGCCTCGAAGGAGATGATCACCATCGCCTCGACGGCCAGGATCAGGGCGAAGAAGCCCTGCGTCGGCCGCCACCGCTTGCTGCCGGTCTCCAGCGGGTCGGCGTCGTGCCAGCCCGCCAGGACGATGAACGGGATCAGCAGCGCGGTCAGTGCGATGAGCGCGACCGCGACGCCGTCGACGCCGAGTTCGTAGCGGACCCCGAACTCCGCGATCCAGGCGTGGGATTCGGTGAGTTGGTAGCGGGCGCCGTCGGGGTCGAAGCGGACCAGGACGGTGATCGCGAGGGCGAGGGTGGCGAGCGAGACGAGCAGCGCCAGCCACTTGGCGGCGGTGCGTCGCGCGGCCGGTACGGCTGCCGTGGCGATCGCCCCGACCGCCGGGAGCACCGCCGTCGCTGTCAGCAGAGGAAACGACATCGGTATCAGACCGCCCTCATCAGCAGGGTCGCGGCGACGAGGATCGCCGCGCCGCCGAACATCGAGACCGCGTACGACCGCGCGAAGCCGTTCTGCAGCTTGCGCATGCGCCCGGAGAGGCCGCCGACCGAGGCCGCCGTGCCGTTGACGACTCCGTCGACCAGGGTGTGGTCGACGTAGACCAGGGAGCGCGTGAGGTGTTCTCCGCCGCGGACCAGGACCACGTGGTTGAAGTCGTCCTGGAGCAGGTCGCGCCGGGCGGCCCGGGTGAGCAGCGACCCGCGCGGGGCGACGGCCGGGACCGGGCGCCTGCCGTACTGGAGCCAGGCGATCGCGACGCCGATGACCATCACGGTGACGGTGGCCGCCGTGACGGTGGCCGCGCTGATCGGCGCGTCTCCGTGGCTGTGCCCGGTGACGGGCTCCAGCCAGTGCAGGAAGCGGTCGCCGATGCTGAAGAAGCCGCCCGCGAAGACCGATCCGAAGGCCAGCACGATCATGGGGATCGTCATGGACCTGGGGGACTCGTGCGGGTGGGGCTCAGCGTGCTCGCCGTGGGTCTCCGCGGCCGGCTCGACACTCGGCTCGGCCGGGGACGGCGTCTCGGCCCGACGCCAGCGCTCCTCGCCGAAGAAGGTCATCAGCATCACGCGCGTCATGTAGAAGGCGGTGATGGCCGCGCCCAGCAGGGCGCAGGCGCCGAGGATCCAGCCCTCGGTGCCGCCCTTGGCGAAGGCCGCCTCGATGATCTTGTCCTTGGAGAAGAAGCCGGACAGACCGGGGAAGCCGATGATGGCCAGGTAGCCGAGGCCGAACGTCACGAAGGTGATCGGCATGTACTTCCTGAGGCCGCCGTACTTCCTCATGTCGACCTCGTCGTTCATGCCGTGCATGACCGAACCGGCGCCGAGGAAGAGCCCGGCCTTGAAGAAGCCGTGCGTCACCAGGTGCATGATCGCGAAGACGTAGCCGATGGGCCCGAGGCCCGCGGCGAGGACCATGTAGCCGATCTGCGACATGGTCGAGCCGGCGAGGGCCTTCTTGATGTCGTCCTTCGCGCAACCGACGATCGCACCGAACAGGAGCGTGACCGCGCCGACGATGGTGACGACCAGCTGGGCGTCCGGGGCGAGGTTGAAGATGTTGGCCGAGCGGACGATCAGGTAGACACCCGCGGTCACCATGGTCGCCGCGTGGATGAGGGCCGAGACCGGGGTCGGGCCCTCCATCGCGTCCCCGAGCCAGGACTGGAGCGGCACCTGGGCGGACTTGCCGCAGGCGGCGAGCAGCAGCATCAGGGCGATGCCGGTGAGTGTGGCCTCGGAGGCGCCGGTGACGAGTCCGGGCTCCTCGTGGCTGCCGAGGACCGGGCCGAAGGCGAAGGTGCCGAAGGTCGTGAACATCAGCATGATCGCGATCGACAGGCCCATGTCGCCGACGCGGTTGACCAGGAAGGCCTTCTTCGCCGCGGTGGCCGCGCTGGGCTTGTGCTGCCAGAAGCCGATCAGCAGGTAGGAGGCGAGACCGACGCCCTCCCAGCCGACGTACAGCAGCAGGTAGTTGTCGGCGAGGACGAGCAGGAGCATCGCCGCGAGGAACAGGTTCAGATAGCCGAAGAAGCGGCGGCGGCGCTCGTCGTGCTCCATGTACCCGATCGAGTACAGGTGGATGAGCGAGCCGACGCCGGTGATCAGCAGCACGAACGTCATGGACAGCTGGTCCAGGCGGAAGGTGACGTCCGCCTGGAAGCCCTCGACCGGGATCCAGCTCCACAGGTGCTGGGTGAGCGTGCGGTGTTCCGCGTCCTTGCCGAGCAGGTCGGCGAAGAGGATGGCGCCGAAGACGAAGGAGGCGCCGGCGAGCAGGGTGCCGATCCAGTGGCCCACGGCGTCCAGCCGCCGGCCGCCGGTCAGCAGGACCGCCGCTCCGAGCAGGGGCGCCGCGATGAGCAGCGCGATCAGGTTCTCCACGATTCAGCGACCCCTTACAGCTTCATCAGGCTGGCGTCGTCGACCGAGGCCGAGTGGCGGGAACGGAACAGCGACACGATGATCGCGAGCCCGACCACGACCTCCGCGGCGGCGACGACCATCGTGAAGAAGGCGATGATCTGGCCGTCGAGATTGCCGTGCATCCGGGAAAAGGCGACGAACGCGAGGTTGCAGGCGTTGAGCATGAGCTCGATGCACATGAAGACGACGATCGCGTTGCGCCTGATCAGGACGCCGGTGGCGCCGATCGTGAACAACAGGGCGGCGAGGTAGAGGTAGTTGACCGGGTTCACTTCGACGCCTCCCTCTTGAAGGTGGCCGGTTCGATCTCGGTCCGCTCCAGGCGTTCCTCCGCGCGCTGCTCCAGCGCCTTGAGGTCGTTGATCGCCTCGGCCGACACGTCACGGATCTGACCGCGGTCGCGCAGCGTCTTGCTGACCGTGAGCTCGGAGGGGGTGCCGTCGGGCAGCAGGCCCGCGATGTCCACCGCGTTGTGCCGGGCGTAGACGCCGGGGGCGGGCAGCGGCGGGACGTGCTTGCCCTCGCGCACCCGCTGCTCGGCCAGCTCCCGCTGGGTCTTGGCGCGCTCGGTGCGCTCTCGGTGGGTGAGCACCATGGCGCCGACGGCGGCCGTGATCAGCAGGGCGCCGGTGATCTCGAAGGCGAAGACGTACTTGGTGAAGATGAGGGTCGCCAGTCCCTCCACATTGCCACCGGAGTTGGCCTGGGTGAGGCCGTTGAACTGGTGCAGGGAGGCATTGCCGATGCCGGCGAACAGCAGGATGCCGAAGCCGAGTCCGCACACCAGGGCCAGCCAGCGCTGCCCCTTGATGGTCTCCTTCAGGGAGTCCGCCGCGGTCACGCCGACGAGCATGACCACGAACAGGAACAGCATCATGATCGCGCCGGTGTAGACGACGATCTGCACGACGCCGAGGAAGTAGGCGCCGTTGGCGAGGTAGAACACCGCCAGGATGATCATGGTGCCGGCGAGACAGAGCGCGCTGTGCACGGCCTTCTTCATGAAGACGGTGCACAGGGCACCGATCACGGCCACGGTGCCGAGGACCCAGAACTGGAAGGCCTCGCCGGTGGAGGTGGTGGAGGCGGCGAGCTGGAGGGGTGCGGTCATCGCCCGATCACCTTCTCCGAGGCCGGTTCGTCCTCACCGAAGGTGGAGTCGGCCTCCTGGACCACCTCGCCCTTGGAGGCGGCGACCTGGGGGACGGTGCCGGGCGCGGCCTCCGTGACCAGGCCGCGGTAGTAGTCCTGCTCGTCCATGCCCGGGTAGATGGCGTGGGGCGAGTCGACCATGCCCTCTTCGAGACCGGCGAGCAGCTGCTCCTTGGTGTAGATGAGGTTGGCGCGGCTGGAGTCGGCCAGCTCGAACTCGTTGGTCATCGTCAGCGCGCGCGTGGGGCACGCCTCGATGCACAGTCCGCACAGGATGCAGCGGGCGTAGTTGATCTGGTAGACGCGGCCGTACCGCTCGCCCGGGGAGTAGCGCTCCTCGTCGGTGTTGTCGGCGCCCTCCACATAGATGGCGTCGGCGGGGCAGGCCCAGGCGCACAGCTCGCAGCCGACGCACTTCTCCAGGCCGTCCGGATGGCGGTTGAGCTGGTGCCGTCCGTGGAACCGCGGAGCGGTGGTCTTCTGCTGCTCCGGGTACTGCTCGGTCAGCCGCTTCTTGAACATGGCCTTGAAGGTCACGCCGAAGCCGGCTACGGGATTCATGAAACCGGGCTTGGTCTCCTTCGGCTCCTCAGCCATCGGACGCCTCCTTTCCATCCGTAGATCCGCCGTCACTCTGAGTATCGGACCCACCACTGACAATCAGCTCCCGCTCCCGGCGGGGGCGGCGCCTGGGCACCGGCGGCGCCTCCTGTCCGGGCAGCGGCGGTACGGGGAATCCGCCGGCCATCGGGTCGAAGCCGACCGGCTCCGCGGCGGCTCCGGCGGCCGCCTTCGACTTCTCGCGGAACATGTCGGCGACGAAGGAGAGCAGCAGCAGGACCAGGACCGCGCCGCCGACGTAGAGGGCGATGTCGGCGAAGTCGTAGTTCTCGTTGCGCAGGGTGCGCACGGTCGCGACGAGCATCAGCCAGACCACGGAGACCGGGATGAGGACCTTCCAGCCGAGCTTCATCAGCTGGTCGTAGCGGACGCGGGGGAGCGTGCCGCGCAGCCAGATGAAGAAGAACAGCAGCAGCTGCACCTTGATGACGAACCAGAGCAGCGGCCACCAGCCGTGGTTGGCGCCCTCCCAGAAGGTGCTGATGGGCCAGGGCGCCCGCCAGCCGCCGAGGAAGAGCGTGGTCGTCACGGCCGAGACCGTCACCATGTTCACGTACTCGGCGAGCATGAACATCGCGAACTTGATCGAGGAGTACTCGGTGTTGAAGCCGCCGACCAGGTCGCCCTCGGACTCCGGCATGTCGAAGGGGGCGCGGTTGGTCTCGCCGACCATGGTGATGACGTAGATGATGAAGGAGACCGGCAGCAGGATGATGTACCAGCGGTCCTGCTGGGCCTCGACGATCGCCGAGGTCGACATCGACCCGGAGTAGAGGAACACCGAGGCGAAGGCGGCGCCCATGGCGATCTCGTAGGAGATCATCTGGGCGCAGGAGCGCAGACCGCCGAGGAGCGGGTACGTCGATCCGGAGCTCCAGCCCGCGAGCACGATGCCGTAGATGCCGACCGAGGCGACCGCGAGGATGTAGAGCATCGCGATCGGCAGGTCGGTGAGCTGCATCGCGGTGCGGTGGCCGAAAATCGAGATCTCGTTGCCGGACGGGCCGAAGGGGATCACCGCGATCGCCATGAAGGCCGGGATGGCCGCGACGATCGGCGCGAGGACGTAGACGACCTTGTCGGCGCGCTTGACGATGACGTCTTCCTTCAGCATCAGCTTGATGCCGTCGGCGAGCGACTGGAGCATGCCCCAGGGGCCGTGCCGGTTGGGGCCGATGCGCAGCTGCATCCAGGCGACGACCTTGCGCTCCCACACGATGGAGAACAGCACGGTCACCATCAGGAACGCGAAGCAGAAGACGGCCTTGACGACGACGAGCCACCAGGGGTCGGTGCCGAACATCGAGAGGTCTTCCGCGGCGACGTAAGGACCGGTGTACGGGCTCATGCCTCCACCTCCTTGGGGGCGTCGGCGGCGAGGCCGGCCGGGCCGATGCGGACGAGGGAGCCGGGCCGTACGCCGGCGTCGGAGGCGACACCGCCGCCGGTCGAGTTCAGCGGGAGCCAGACCACGCGGTCGGGCATCTCGGTGACCTGGAGCGGCAGTTCGACGACTCCGGCGGGTCCGGTCACGGCGAGCAGGTCGCCCTCCTTGACGCCCGCCTCGGCGGCCGTCGCGGCCGACACCCGCGCGTGGGCCGCGTGCCGGGTCCCGGCGAGCGCCTCGTCGCCCTGCTGGAGGAGTCCCTGGTCGAGCAGCAGCCGGTGCCCGGCCAGGACGGCCTCACCGGCGGCCGGACGCGGCAACTGGGCCGCCGTCTCCAGGGGTTCGGTGCCGCGCGGGCCGTCCCACGGGCCGAGCCGGTCGATCTCCGCGCGCGTGGTGCGCAGATCCGGCAGGCCCAGGTGGACGTCCATGGCGTCGGCCAGCATCTGCAGCACGCGCGCGTCGGTCGGCGCGAGGCGGCGGGTCATCTGGTCGGGCTTGAGCGCGGCCTCGAAGAAGCGGACCCTGCCTTCCCAGTTGAGGAAGGTGCCGGCCTTCTCGGCGACCGCGGCCACCGGCAGGACGACGTCCGCGTGCTCGGTGACCTCGCTGGGCCGCAGTTCCAGCGACACCACGAACCCGACCTCCTGGAGCGCCTCACGCGCGCGTGCCGGGTCGGGCAGGTCGGCGATCTCGACGCCGGCGACGACGAGGGCCTGGAGTTCGCCGGACACCGCGGCCTCGACGATCTGCCCGGTGTCGCGTCCATAGCGGTGCGGGAGTTCGGCCACGCCCCAGACCGAGGCGACCTCCTCCCGCGCGCGCGGGTCGGTGGCCGGGCGCCCGCCCGGCAGCAGCGAGGGCAGCGCGCCCGCCTCGACGGCACCGCGCTCTCCGGCCCGCCGCGGGATCCACACCAGCTGGGCGCCGGTGGCGGAGGCGGCCCGTACGGCGGCGGTCAGTCCGCCCTCCACGGCGGCCAGGCGTTCACCGACGACGATCACCGCACCCTCGGTGCGCAGCGCCTCGGCGGCCCGGCTGCCGCCCTCCTCCAGGCCGACCCCGCCCGCGAGCGCGTCCAGCCACTCGGTCTCGGTGCCGGGAGCGGCGGGCAGCAGGGTGCCGCCGGCCTTCTCCAGGCCGCGGGTGGCGTGGGTGGCGAGCGAGAAGACCTTCTGGCCGTGCTTGCGCCAGGCCTTGCGCAGCCTCAGGAAGACGCCGGGCGCCTCCTCCTCGGCCTCGAACCCGACCAGCAGGACCGCCGGGGCCTTCTCCAGCGCGGAGTACGTGACGCCCGTACCGTCGAGGTCTCGGCCGCGGCCGGCGATCCGCGCGGCCAGGAAGTCGGCCTCCTCGCTGCTGTGCACGCGCGCGCGGAAGTCGATGTCGTTGGTGTCGAGCGCCACGCGCGCGAACTTGCTGTACGCGTAGGCGTCCTCGATGGTGAGGCGGCCGCCGGTGAGGACTCCGGTCCGGCCGCGCGAGGCGAGCAGGCCCTGGGCCGCGATCTGGAGCGCCTCCGGCCAGGAGGCCGGCACCAGTTCACCCTCCGGGTTGCGGATCAGCGGGTGCTCCAGCCGGTCGCGCTGCTGCGCGTACCGGAACGCGAAGCGCCCCTTGTCGCAGATCCACTCCTCGTTGACCTCGGGGTCGTTGGCCGCGAGCCTGCGCATGACCTTGCCGCGCCGGTGGTCGGTGCGGGTGGCGCAGCCGCCGGAGCAGTGCTCGCAGACGGAGGGGGAGGAGACGAGGTCGAAGGGGCGGGAGCGGAATCGGTACGCCGCCGAGGTGAGCGCGCCGACCGGGCAGATCTGGATGGTGTTGCCGGAGAAGTACGACTCGAAGGGGTCGCCCTCGCCGGTGCCGACCTGCTGGAGCGCGCCCCGCTCGATCAGTTCGATCATGGGGTCGCCCGCGATCTGGTTGGAGAAGCGGGTGCAGCGGGCGCACAGCACGCACCGCTCGCGGTCGAGCAGCACCTGGGTGGAGATGGGGACGGGCTTCTCGTAGGTCCGCTTCTTGCCCTCGAACCGCGACTCGGCCTGGCCGTGGGACATCGCCTGGTTCTGCAGGGGGCACTCGCCGCCCTTGTCGCAGACCGGGCAGTCCAGCGGGTGGTTGATGAGGAGGAGCTCCATCACACCGTGCTGGGCCTTCTCCGCGACCGGCGAGGTCAGGTGGGTCTTCACCACCATCCCGTCGGTGCAGGTGATGGTGCAGGAGGCCATCGGCTTGCGCTGGCCCTCGACCTCGACGATGCACTGGCGGCAGGCGCCGGCCGGGTCGAGGAGGGGGTGGTCGCAGAACCGGGGGATCTCGATGCCGAGCTGTTCGGCGGCCCGGATGACCAGGGTGCCCTTGGGCACGCTGATCTCGGCGCCGTCGATCGTCAGCGAGACGAGGTCTTCCGGCGGGACCGCCGCCTCTCCCCCTCCCGAGGGAGCGTTGGTGGTCACAGTCATGCGTTCACCTCCGTGCGGTCGGCCCAGGCCGTCGACTTGGCCGGGTCGAAGGGGCAGCCGCGGCCCGTGATGTGCTGCTCGTACTCCTCGCGGAAGTACTTGAGCGAGGAGAAGATCGGCGAGGCGGCGCCGTCGCCGAGGGCGCAGAACGACTTGCCGTTGATGTTGTCGGCGATGTCGTTGAGCTTGTCGAGGTCGGACATGACGCCCTTGCCGGCCTCGATGTCGCGCAGCAACTGCACGAGCCAGTACGTCCCTTCACGGCAGGGGGTGCACTTGCCGCAGGACTCGTGGGCGTAGAACTCGGTCCAGCGGGTGACGGCACGGACCACGCAGGTCGTCTCGTCGAAGCACTGGAGGGCCTTGGTGCCGAGCATCGAGCCGGCGGCGCCGACGCCCTCGTAGTCGAGGGGGACGTCGAGGTGCTCGTCGGTGAACATCGGCGTGGAGGAGCCGCCCGGCGTCCAGAACTTCAGCCGGTGCCCGGGCCGCATTCCGCCGCTCATCTCGAGCAGCTGGCGGAGCGTGATGCCGAGCGGGGCCTCGAACTGGCCGGGACTGGCGACATGGCCGCTGAGCGAGTAGAGCGTGAAGCCCGGGGACTTCTCGCTGCCCATCGACCTGAACCAGTCTTTCCCCCTTTGGAGGATCGCGGGAACCGACGCGATCGACTCCACGTTATTTACAACAGTCGGGCAGGCGTAGAGGCCCGCGACCGCAGGGAAAGGGGGACGGAGCCGCGGTTGACCACGGCGGCCTTCGAGCGAGTCGAGCAGTGCGGTCTCCTCACCGCAGATGTACGCGCCCGCGCCCGCGTGCACAGTGATGTCGAGATCGAGGCCGCTGCCCAGGATGTTCCGTCCGAGGTAGCCGGCCGCGTAGGCCTCGCTCACGGCCGAGTGCAACCGCCGCAGCACGGGGACGACTTCACCCCGCAGATAGATGAAGGCATGCGAAGACCTGATGGCATAACACGCGATGATCATGCCCTCGATGAGGCTGTGCGGGTTCGCGAACAGGAGCGGGATGTCCTTGCAGGTCCCCGGCTCCGATTCGTCGGCGTTGACAACCAGATAGTGCGGCTTGCCGTCTCCCTGCGGAATGAACTGCCACTTCATCCCGGTGGGGAATCCGGCGCCGCCGCGACCGCGCAGACCGGAGTCCTTGACGTACGCGATCAGGTCGTCCGGTGACATCGCGAGCGCCTTGCGGAGCCCCTCGTACCCCTCGTGCCTCTTGTAGACGTCCAGCGTCCAGGACTCGTCCTCGTCCCAGAAGGCCGACAGCACGGGTGCGAGCAGCTTCTCGGGGCTGTTGTTCTTGAGTTCGGGTGCCAAGGTCATCACTCCCCCTCCTCGGCGGCGGGCCCGGCCGGGTGGGCCGGGTCGGAGGCCGACGTGTCCTGTGGCGCGTCGTGTGAGCTCAGGTGCTCCGACGGGGACGGCTCGTGGACGTCCCTTTCCTGCGACCGACCGTCCCGGTCCTGCGACCGACCGTCCCTGTCCTCAGGGGCGCCCTCGCGCGGATGGACCACGCGCGCGGGTCCGGCCTCTCCCCTGGCGAGGCGGAGACCGACCAGCGACGCGGGTCCCGCTCCGCCGGTCGCCTCCACGGCCCCGGGCCGCTCGTCGGGGAAGCCGGCGAGGATCCGCGCGGTCTCCTTGAAGGTGCACAGCGGCGCCCCGCGCGTGGGCTCGACGGGGCGTCCCGCGCGCAGGTCGTCGACCATGCGCTTCGCGCTCGCCGGGGTCTGGTTGTCGAAGAACTCCCAGTTGACCATCACCACCGGCGCGAAGTCGCAGGCCGCGTTGCACTCGATGTGCTCCAGGGTGACCTTGCCGTCGTCGGTGGTCTCGCCGTTGCCGACGCCCAGGTGCTCCTGGAGCTCCTGGAAGATCGCGTCGCCGCCCATCACCGCGCACAGGGTGTTGGTGCAGACACCCACCTGGTAGTCGCCCGAGGGCCTGCGCCGGTACATGGTGTAGAAGGTGGCGACCGCGGTGACCTCGGCCGTGGTCAGCTCCAGGACGTCCGCGCAGAACTGCATCCCGGTACGCGTGACATGGCCCTCCTCCGACTGCACGAGGTGCAGCAGCGGCAGCAGGGCCGAGCGGGAGTCCGGGTAGCGGGCGATGATCTCGCGCGCGTCCGCCTCCAGACGGGCTCGGACGTCGTCCGGGTAAGCGGGTGCGGGCAGTTCGGGCATGCCCAGGCTGACGCCCCGCTCGGAAGAACTGGTGGTCACCGGTCGACGCCTCCCATCACGGGGTCGATGGACGCGACGGCGACGATGACGTCGGCGACCTGGCCGCCCTCGCACATCGCCGCCATGGCCTGAAGGTTGGTGAAGGACGGGTCGCGGAAGTGGACCCGGAAGGGGCGGGTGCCGCCGTCGGACACGGCGTGCACCCCGAGTTCGCCCTTGGGCGACTCGACCGCCGCGTACGCCTGTCCCGGCGGGACGCGGAAGCCCTCGGTGACCAGCTTGAAGTGGTGGATCAGGGCCTCCATGGAGGTGCCCATGATCTTCTTGATGTGGTCGAGGGAGTTGCCGAGCCCGTCGGGGCCGAGCGCGAGCTGGGCGGGCCAGGCGATCTTCTTGTCGGCGACCATGACCGGTCCCGGCTGGAGCCGGTCCAGGCACTGCTCGACGATCCTGAGCGACTGGCGCATCTCCTCCAGGCGGATCAGGAAGCGGCCGTAGGAGTCGCAGGTGTCGGCGGTCGGGATGTCGAAGTCGTAGGTCTCGTAGCCGCTGTAGGGCTGGGCCTTGCGCAGGTCGTGCGGCAGGCCGGTGGAGCGCAGGATGGGGCCGGTGGCGCCGAGGGCCATGCAGCCGGCGAGGTCCAGGTAGCCGACGTCCTGCATCCGGGCCTTGAAGATGGGGTTCCCGGTGGCGAGCTTGTCGTACTCGGGGAGGTTCTTCTTCATCTTCTTCACGAACTCGCGGATGTGGTCCACCGCGCCGGGCGGCAGGTCCTGCGCGAGTCCGCCGGGGCGGATGTACGCGTGGTTCATCCTCAGGCCCGTGATGAGCTCGTAGATGTCGAGAATCATTTCACGATCACGGAATCCGTAGATCATGATCGTGGTCGCGCCGAGTTCCATGCCGCCGGTGGCGATGCACACCAGGTGCGAGGAGAGCCGGTTCAGCTCCATCAGGAGCACCCGGATGATCTTGGCGCGCTCGGTGATCTGGTCCTCGATGCCGAGGAGCTTCTCGACGGCGAGGCAGTAGGCGGTCTCGTTGAAGAAGGACGTCAGGTAGTCCATGCGCGTCACGAACGTGGTGCCCTGCGTCCACGTGCGGAACTCGAGGTTCTTCTCGATGCCGGTGTGCAGATAGCCGATGCCGCAGCGGGCCTCGGTGACCGTCTCGCCGTCGATCTCCAGGATCAGGCGGAGCACCCCGTGGGTGGAGGGGTGCTGCGGGCCCATGTTGAGGACGATGCGCTCGTCGTCGGCGCGGGCGGCGGCCTGGACGATCTCGTCCCAGTCGCCGCCGGTGACCGTGTAGACGGTGCCCTCGGTGGTCTCACGAGGAGAGGCGTGGGAAGTGCTCACGAGTACGACCTCCGCTGGTCCGGAGCCGGGATCTGGGCGCCCTTGTACTCGACGGGGATGCCGCCGAGGGGGTAGTCCTTGCGCTGCGGGTGGCCCTGCCAGTCGTCCGGCATCATGATCCGCGTCAGGGCCGGGTGACCGTCGAAGACGATCCCGAAGAAGTCGTAGGTCTCGCGCTCGTGCCAGTCGTTGGTCGGATACACCGAGACCAGGGACGGGATGTGCGGGTCGGCGTCCGGGGCGCTGACCTCCAGGCGGATCAGCCGGTTGTGGGTGATCGAGCGCAGGTGGTAGACGGCGTGCAGCTCGCGGCCCTTGTCGTGGAGGTAGTGGACCCCGCTGACGCCGGTGCAGAGCTCGAAGCGCAGGGCCGGGTCGTCGCGCAGGGTCTGCGCCACGCGCAGCAGGTGCTCGCGCTCGATGTGGAAGGTGAGCTCGCCGCGGTCGACGACCGTCTTCTCGATGGCGTTGTCCGGGAGGAGTCCCTGTTCCTCCAGGGCGCCCTCCAGTTCGTCGGCGACCTCGTCGAACCAGCCGCCGTAGGGGCGGGCCGCCGCCCCGGGGAGCCTGATCGAGCGGACCAGGCCGCCGTAGCCGGAGGTGTCGCCGCCCTTGTCGGCGCCGAACATGCCGCGCTGGACGCGGATCTCCTCGCCGCCGTCGCCGCGCTGGCCGGGGAGGTTGGAGGCGCCGAGGTCCTTCTCGGGGTTCACCCCGTTCGCGTCGCTCACCGCAGCAGCCCCTTCATCTCGATCGTGGGCAGGGCCTTGAGCGCCGCCTCCTCCGCCTCGCGGGCCGCCTCCTCGGCGTTCACGCCGAGCTTGGAGGACTGGATCTTCTGGTGGAGCTTGAGGATCGCGTCCATCAGCATCTCGGGCCGTGGCGGGCAGCCGGGCAGATAGATGTCGACCGGCACGATGTGGTCGACGCCCTGCACGATCGCGTAGTTGTTGAACATGCCGCCCGAGGAGGCGCAGACCCCCATGGAGATGACCCACTTGGGGTTCGGCATCTGGTCGTAGACCTGCCGGAGCACCGGCGCCATCTTCTGGCTGACCCGGCCGGCGACGATCATGAGGTCAGCCTGGCGGGGTGAGCCGCGGAAGACCTCCATGCCGAAGCGGGCCAGGTCGTAGCGTCCGGCGCCGGTGGTCATCATCTCGATGGCGCAGCAGGCCAGGCCGAAGGTGGCCGGGAAGACGGACGCCTTGCGCACCCAGCCCGCGGCCTGCTCGACGGTGGTCAGCAGGAAGCCGCTCGGCAGCTTTTCTTCGAGTCCCATGAGTTAAAGGCCCCTCAGTCCCATTCCAGGCCGCCGCGCCGCCATACGTACGCGTACGCGACGAAGACGGTGAGCACGAAGAGCAGCATCTCCACGAGCCCGAAAACACCCAGGGCGTCGAAGGTGACGGCCCAGGGGTAGAGGAAGACGATCTCGATGTCGAAGACGATGAAGAGCATCGCCGTCAGGTAGTACTTGATGGGGAAGCGCCCGCCGCCGGCCGGCGTGGGGGTCGGCTCGATGCCGCACTCGTAGGCCTCGAGCTTGGCGCGGTTGTACCGCTTCGGACCGATCAGCGTGGCCATGACCACGGAGAAGATCGCAAAGCCTGCCCCGAGGGCTCCCAGTACGAGGATGGGCGCATAAGCGTTCACCGCTCCTCGCTCCTCTCAGTCGGCACTGACTGCTGGCGATGGCATCGGACTCACACCCGACTCATACGTCCCTGTGACCTCCGCCGTCCCGACGAAGATCGCGAACATGTGAAGCAGGTCACAAGCCCAACTGACCCGCATCCTATGCCCGCCGGTCTGTGATCTGCGACACGGGGTATTGCACAAGCTTTGTGATCTCCACCACCTGACGAAGGATCATGACAACGGATCAGCGGTGATCTTCATACGAGAAGCGCCCGAGTGATCACCAGAGGTGACATTTTCGCTAGTCGACGCAGGTAAGAAGAGGCGTCTCAATATCAAGAGAGTTCCGGTGCATGCAAATTGGCGCTGGACATAAGCGCTTGGTAGAGGGCCGCGTTCACACATCAGGGGGAGGCGCGAGGACGGATGTGGACGCGTGCGCACATTCACGAGCGGTGGCCGTCTCCGGACGCAGCCCCCGTCGTAACCGTTGCGTGACCTCCGCCACATCCATGAGAGGCGCCTGAGAAGAGGGCTTGGCCAACGGCCTCAACCGATGGTAGATGCGGGTCAATTCGGGCGTAACAGCGAAAGCCCATGATCACAGGCTTGATCGCGTGCGTCCGCAATGTCCGTTACGGCGTCAATAAAGAGCCACACGCCATGAATTCGGGCCGCCGATTGAACAACTGTGGCGCACCCCACGTTTCTTGAAGGTATGGAGGAGCCCCTGATACCAGTTGGTCTCATGTCCCACACCGCTCACATACGCAGCCACCGGAAACCCCGCCGCAGCGCGACGACTTCGATCGCCGTGCGTGCCGGAGTCGCCGGTGGCGTGCTCAGCATGGCAGCGGCGGGCGCGTCGGCCACGGCGTTCGCCGCCGAGTCGACGACGCAGACCCTCGAACTGCCCACCCTCTCGGCCGACCTGGGCAGCCAGGTCGCCGAGTCCGCGGACGCGATGCAGCAGGCGGCCGCGAACTACCAGCTTCAGGCCGAGCGTGACGCGGCCGCCGCCAGCGCCGCCAAGCAGGCCAAGGCGGACCTCGCGGAGGCCAAGAAGAAGGCGGAGGCCAAGAAGAAGGCCGAGGAGGCCCGCAGGGCCGCCGCCGAGGAGGCCGCCTCCCGCAGCTCCGAGCGGGCCACCCTGTCCGCCTCGGCGAGCGCGAGCGTCTCCACGAGCTCGTCCACGGCGACCGGTTCGGCCGCGGCGGTCATCGCCTTCATGAAGGCGCAGATCGGTGACGCGTACGTTCTCGGCGGCACCGGCCCCAACTCCTGGGACTGCTCCGGCATCGTCCGGGCCGCGTTCAGCCAGGTCGGCGTCGACCTGCCGCGCGTCTCGCAGGACCAGTCGACGGCCGGCACCCAGGTCTCGCTGAGCAACCTCCAGCCGGGCGACATCCTGTACTGGGGCAGTGCGGGCAGCGCGTACCACGTGGCGGTGTACGTCGGCGACGGCATGTTCGTCGGCGCCCAGAACCCCTCGACCGGTGTGGCCGAGAAGCCGCTGTCCTACGACCCGCCGACCGGCGCGGTGCGGGTGCTCTGACTCCGCAACAGCTTGGCAGGGCCGCAGCCGCTCGGGGGCTGCGGCCCTTCCGCTGTCCTGACTCTCCCGTCCAGGGTTGGATGTGCATCCGCGGTGCACACCCGCACCGCCCCCACAGGACAGGAGACATCACCGTGCCCAGTGTGTTCGTACAAGGCAGGCCCACCGACTCGTATCCCCGGCTCGCGCCCGAGGCCCGGCGCGGCAAGGTCCGGCGCGTCACCGAGGTCGGCGAGGAGATCCTGCACAAGCCGTGCCGGGACGTGACCGAGTTCGGGCCCGATCTCGCCGCGCTGATCGACGACATGTTCCTGACGATGTACGTCGCGGACGGGGCCGGACTCGCGGCCAACCAAGTCGACGTGGACCTGCGGCTGTTCGTGTACGACTGCCCGGACGACGACGGTGTCCGACATGTCGGACACATCGTCAACCCGGTCCTCGACCCGCTCGACCCGGCCGGGCGCAGGCTGCTCGACGACGGTGAGGGGTGCCTGTCGGTGCCGGGCGCCGTGATGGACGTACCGCGTCCGGACCGGGCCGTGGTGCGCGGGTTCGACAAGGACGGCGAGCCGCTCGTGATCGAGGGGACCGGGTACTTCGCGCGGTGCCTGGCGCACGAGACCGACCATGTGAACGGGCACGTGTATATCGACCGGCTGTCGAAGCGGGACCGCAAGGAGGCGCTGCGGCAGGTGGCGGACCGGCGCGACGAGGTGTTCGCCCGCCGGGCCGCCAACGTCGAGGCACTGAAGGGCGCTCAGGGCACCCTCCAGGCCTGAGGGGCACCGTCAGCGCCTGAGGGAGCGGACCAGCGCCCACACCGAGATCGTGATGAGGATGACGAAGAGCGGTAACGCGACCCCTGCGTCCATGCCTCCACGATGCCCCCGGCGCGGGGCGCGCGTCACGCCTTCGGCGCCACCTTGCTCAGCCCGTTGATGATCCGGTCCATCGCGTCGCCGCCCGTGGGGTCGGTGAGGTTGGCGAGCATCTTCAGGGTGAACTTCATGAGCACGGGGTGGGTCAGCCCGCGCTGGGCCGCGATCTTCATGACCTTCGGGTTGCCGATGAGCTTCACGAAGGCGCGGCCCAGCGTGTAGTAGCCGCCATAGGTGTCCTTCAGGACGCGCGGGTAGCGCTGAAGGGCCATCTCGCGGCCCGCGGGCGTGGACCGGGCGTGGGCCTGGACGATGACGTCGGCGGCGATCTGGCCGGACTCCATGGCGTAGGCGATGCCCTCGCCGTTGAAGGGGTTCACCAGACCGCCGGCGTCACCGACGAGCAACAGGCCGCGGGTGTAGTGCGGCTGGCGGTTGAAGGCCATGGGGAGCGCGGCACCGCGGATCGGCCCGGTCATGTTCTCCGGGGTGTAGCCCCAGTCCTCCGGCATGGAGGCGCACCAGGCCTTCAGCACCTCGCGCCAGTCGAGCTCCTTGAAGGAGTCGGAGGTGTTCAGGACGCCGAGGCCGACGTTGGACGTGCCGTCGCCCATGCCGAAGATCCAGCCGTAGCCGGGCAGCAGCCGGTCCTCGCCGGGCCCGCGCCGGTCCCACAGCTCCAGCCAGGACTCCAGGTAGTCGTCCTCGTGGCGGGGGCTCTCGAAGTACGTCCGTACGGCGACGCCCATCGGGCGGTCCTCGCGGCGGTGCAGGCCCATCGCGAGGGAGAGCCGGGTGGAGTTGCCGTCGGCGGCGACCACCAGGGGCGCGTGGAAGGTGACTTCGCGCTTGTCCTCGCCGAGCTTCGCGTGCACGCCGGTGATCCGGCCGGTGCGCTCGTCGGTGATGGGGGCGCCGACGTTGCAGCGCTCGTACAGCCGAGCCCCGGCCTTCTGGGCCTGGCGGGCGAGCTGCTCGTCGAAGTCGTCGCGCTTGCGGACGAGGCCGTAGTCGGGGAAGGAGGCGAGATCCGGCCAGTCCAGCTGGAGGCGCACCCCGCCGCCGATGATCCGCAGGCCCTTGTTGCGCAGCCAGCCGGCCTCCTCGGAGACGTCGATGCCCATGGCGACGAGCTGCTTGACGGCACGCGGGGTCAGGCCGTCGCCGCAGACCTTCTCGCGCGGGAACTCGGTCTTCTCCAGCAGGAGTACGTCGAGTCCGGCCTTGGCGAGGTGGTACGCGGTGGTGGAGCCGGCCGGCCCCGCGCCGACGACGATGACATCGGCGGTGTTCTCGGACAGGGGCTCGGTCACGGCGGGATCTCCCCAAGTTCGAAATCTGCGTGCCGACCGGCACTGGACATGGGCAGTCTATTCAGCAGAATTGATCACCCGGCTGAAGGGCTGCCCCAGTGAACCGAGCTCTGCCCGTAGTACGGCTTCGTGTCCCCACCGACGAGGACGCCGTCGCCTGGCACCGGGTCTTCGACGACCCGGACGTGATGGAGTTCCACGGCGGGAAGTCGGCGGAGCTGTCCGTCTACGAGGAGCTCACCGCGCGCCAGCGCCGGCACGACGCCGAGCTCGGGTTCTGCCTGTGGACGATGGTCGACGAGGGCGGCCGGGTCATCGGCTTCACGGGTGCCCAGCCGTGGCCGCGGGAGTGGGGGCCGACCGGTGAGATCGAGATCGGCTGGCGGCTCGGGCGGGAGTACTGGGGCAGGGGGTACGCGACCGTGGCCGCGCGGATGACACTGGAGCGGCTCCGGGCGGCGGGGGTCACCAACGTGGTGGCGATGGTCAGACCCGGCAACGAACGGTCGATCGCGGTCACCAAGCGTCTCGGCATGGACCTCGCGGAGAGGTATCCGCACCCGCAGCTCCCGGAGGAGGCCCTCTGCTTCCGGCTCGCCCTCCGGAACGGTCACGCAGGGTAGCCGTCTGCTACAGAAAGAAACCCGGCACTTCCGGCTGCCGCCGGGCCGGAGTTACCCTGCCAGTACCTGGGGGTGACATCTGTGCGCATAACACCCAAAACACCCGAAGTGCGCGTACCGCGTCTGGTCGGACTCATGGCAGTGGACGCGCGTGAGACGGCCCAGGCGCAGGGCCTGCTGATCAATGCGCCGGACCGCAAGGACTTCCATCTGGCCGTCGTCGACTATGTCGTACGCCAGTACCCGCAGCCCGGTGCCGAGGTGCCGCGGGAGTCGATGGTGTACGTCTGGTTCGACCTCGGTCCCGGAGAGGGCGGCGGAGGCATCCGCGAGCCCCGCGTCCCGAGGCCCCCGAGCGGCGGCCTCCAACGCGAACTGGACGAACCGGGCGACCCGTATGTGGTCCGGTGCGTGACGGGACTGTGAGCCGCGCACCGGTGCGCCGAACCTTCTTGAGGCCGCACCGGAGCGCCGAGCCCTCTTCAGGCCCCACGCCGGTGCGCCGACATCGGCTGACGCCGCGCACCGGAGCGCCGAGGCTTCATGAGGCCGCGCCGGAGCGCCGAGCCCTCTTCAGGCCCCGCGCCGGTGCACCGAGCCCTCTTGAAACCCCGCGCCGGACCACCGAAACCCGCCGACGCCGCGCACTGGCGCGCCGAGCCCTCTTCAGACCCCGCGCCGGTGCACCCAGCCCTGCTGAAACCCCGCGCCCGACCACCAAAACCCGCCGACGCCGCGCAGCGAGCCGCTCAGCTTTCCTTGACGCCCCGGTGCAGGGCCACGATGCCGCCCGTGAGGTTGCGCCAGGCCACCTTGGACCAGCCGGCCTTCTGGAGGCGTTCCGCGAGGGCCGGCTGGTCGGGCCAGGCGCGGATGGACTCGGCGAGGTAGACGTAGGCGTCGGGGTTGGAGGAGACCGCGCGGGCCACCGGCGGCAGGGCCCGCATCAGGTACTCGGTGTAGACCGTGCGGAAGGGCGCCCAGGTGGGGTGCGAGAACTCGCAGATCACGACCCGGCCGCCGGGCCTGGTCACCCGGTACATCTCGCGCAGGGCGGCATCGGTGTCCTGGACGTTGCGCAGCCCGAAGGAGATGGTGACGGCGTCGAAGGTGTCGTCCTTGAAGGGCAGCCTCGTCGCGTCGCCGGCGGTGAGCGGCAGCCACGGGTGGTTCTTCTTGCCGACCCGGAGCATGCCGAGGGAGAAGTCGCAGGGCACGACGTACGCGCCCGTCCGCGCGAAGGGCAGCGAGGAGGTGGCCGTGCCCGCCGCCAGGTCCAGGACCTTCTGCGCGGGACGGGCATCCACCGCCTTGGCGACCTCCTTGCGCCACGCCCGGTCCTGGCCGAGCGAGAGCACGTCGTTGGTCAGGTCGTACCGTTCCGCCACGTCGTCGAACATCGAGGCGACTTCGTGCGGCTGCTTGTTCAGGGAGGCGCGGGTCACGGCCCCATTCTTGCAGCCCGCCCTCCCGGAAGGAGCTGCGGCTTCCTCTTCCCGGCCACGTCCTCCACCCATCCGCACACCAGGACGAACACCGCGATCAGCACCCACCCGACGCCGAACATGAACCACTGGCTCTCCAGCGGCAGCCACTTCTCGAAGGCGGGCACGTCCCAGAACCGGTCGATCAGCGGCACGGCGAGGATCAGCGCGATCTCGTGCCACAGGTAGATCGTCACCGCGCGGGAGTTGAAGACGGTGACGATCCGGTCGGTCCGCCGGAACCGGGTCAGCCAGGCGAAGTCGATCCCGAAGTACGACTTGGCCCACATCAGCAGCAGCACGTACCCGGCGGACCAGAAGGCCTGGGCGAGGGGGATGTCGTCGAGGTCGTACGACCCCGTCTCGGCCTGGTGGGTGAAGGCGTACCAGCCGCCGAAGCCGATCGCGGCGAGCGAGAGCACCACGACGGCGAACGGCTTCAGCCGCTCCAGAACCCCGTCGCGGTGGGCGAAGCCGAGGATCCAGCAGAACAGGAAGGTCGCGAGGTCGGTCAGGGCGCTGCCGAGACGGTCGTCCGGCGGCTCCCAGAGGGAGTGGAGGACCACGATCGGGGCGAGGGACAGCAGCAGGACCGGCACCGGGGCCAGTCGGAACACCCTCAGCAGCAGCGGGGAGAGCAGCACGAACCACAGGTAGGTCCGCAGATACCAGAGGATCTCCCAGGCCTGCTCGCCCCACGCGTTGCCCGGCGGATCGCCGAGCGGTACCACCCAGAACACGATCTGCCAGCCCGGCATCCAGTCGTGGACCAGCATCGCAAGGACGACGAAGACGCCCCAGAACCAGAACGGCGGCAGGAGACGGCGCAGACGGCTCCTGATCACCTTCGGCGCCGGGCGTTCCAGGGACTTCGCCATGAGCGTCCCGGCGAGGCCGAACATGATCCCCATGGAGGGGAAGACCATGCCCGCCCAGGCCCACCCGAAGGTGTGATAGGTGACGACCCGGATCAGGGCGACGGCCCGCAGGGTGTCGAAGTACCGGTCGCGGCCGGGGGGCCGAGGCGGAGGCTTCTCCTCCTCCGCCTCGGCGTCGGCGGGGGCCGCGGTAACCGGTGGCTCCGGTTCCGGCTCCACCACCGGCATCGGCGCCGTCGCCTCCGGCACGCCGTATCCGTACTCCCCATACTGCTGCGGACGGGGCTGCTGCGCATACTCCGAGTACCCGTGGTCCTGGCCGTACCCGTATCCGTACCCGTCGCCGTACCCCTGGCCGTACCCGTAGCCCTGCTGCTCCCAGCTCATCTCAGCCCACCCCCGCCGGGGTGCCGACCTCGCCGGTCCGCTTCAGCTTCTGCCAGCGCAGCCGGCCGCCGGTGAGGGCGGTGATGCAGGAGTGGATGAGGACGAGGTACATCATCTGCCGGTAGGCCAGCTGCTGGAGCGGCATCATCAGCAGATAGCGGTACTTCTCCTTGTCGAGCCGGAAGGCGTACGCCGCGCAGACCAGTTGGATGCCCAGCACCGCCAGCCACGCGTACAGCGCCGCCCGGAAGTCGACGAAGATCATCGAGTACGCGGTGAACACGTCGATCAGCGGGGCGAAGACCGGCGTGACGATCTGGAAGATCGCCACCAGTGGCATCCCGACCCGGCCGAAGCGTCCCGAGGGCCCCTTGTCGGTGAGGGACTTCCGGTGCTTCCACAGCGCCTGCATGGTGCCGTACGACCACCGGTAGCGCTGCGACCACAGCTGCTTGAGGGAGCCGGGCGCCTCGGTCCACGCGCGGGCGTGCTCCTGGTAGACGACCCGCCAGCCCGCGCGGTGCATCGCGATGGTGATGTCGGTGTCCTCGGCGAGGGTGTCCTCGCTCATCCCGCCGACCTGGAGCACCGCCTCGCGCCGGAACGCGCCGATCGCGCCCGGGATCGTCGGCATGCAGCGCAGCAGGTCGTACATCCGGCGGTCGAGGTTGAAGCCCATCACGTACTCGATGTGCTGCCAGGCCCCGATGACGGTGTTCCGGTTGCCCACCTTGGCATTGCCGGCGACCGCGCCGACCTCCTCGTTCGCGAAGGGCTGCACCAGCTGCCGTACGGTGTCCGGCTCGAAGACGGTGTCGCCGTCCATCATCACGACGATGTCGTGACTGGCGCTGCGGACGCCGTTGTTGAGGGCGGCCGGCTTGCCCGCGTTCTCCTGGCGGATGACCCGCACGTTCGTCATGCCCAGCCGGTGGGCGGCCTCGCGGGCGATCTCGGAGGTGCCGTCCGTCGAGCCGTCGTCGACCACGATCACCTCGATCGGATGGGTGCTCCTCGCCAGCGACTCCAGGGTGTTGGCGATGCACTCCTTCTCGTTGTACGCCGGGACGATCACGCTCACCGGGCGGGTGACCGTGGGTCCCCAGCTGAAGCGGCGCTTGTTGCGCTGTCTGTAGTGGCGGCGGGCGAGGATCAGCATCATCCCGAACCGGCCCATGACGGCCACGCCCACCACGGCGAGCCCGACGGAGAGGGTGGGCACCGTGTACTCGGCGACGGCGACGGCCGCGACGAGTGCCTTGCCCTCGTAGAGGGTGGTGCCGGTGGCCTCGCGATGGGCGGCCTGAAGGCGGGCGGCCCCGTCGCCGTTCTGGTTCCCGCCCGGGAACTGCGCACCCGCGTTCTGCGCAGCCGCGTTCTGCGCCTCGACGACCCCGCTGATGGTGGTGAAGGTGTAGCCCTTCGCCCGCATCTTCTCGATGTACTTCGGCAGCGCCTCGATGGTCTGCTCGCGGTCACCGCCTGCGTCGTGCATCAGCACGGAGGCGCCCGAGGTCCCGGACGGCGTGGCCCACTGGACGATCTTCGAGACGCCCGGCTTCTTCCAGTCGTCGCTGTCGGTGTCGACGAAGACGCTGGTATAGCCCTCCTCGCCGAGCTTCTCGTAGACCGGCCAGCTGTAGTTGTCGATCGCGTCCGTCTCCGAGGAGTACGGCGCCCGGAACAGCGTGGTGGTGATGCCGGCCGCACCCGCGAGGGCGAGCTGGGTCTGGGTCATCTCGCGCCGGATGCGGGCGTCGCTCTGGTAGGAGAGATCGACGTGGGTGAAGGTGTGGATGCCCACCTCATTGCCCTGGTCGACCATGTCCTTCACGATCCCCGGGTAGCGCGAGACCATCGAGCCGACCACGAAGAAGGTGGCCGGGACGTCGTACTTCTCCAGGATCTTCAGGACCTGGGGCGTGTACGTCGGGTTCGGGCCGTCGTCGAAGGTGAGCGCGATCGTCTTGGCCGGTACGGAGGTCGTGGTGGCCTGACCGCCCCGGAAGCTGATGATCGGCCCGCCGTTGATGATCTTGTCGGGGACCTTGCTGGAGCTGGCACCTTCGCGCACCCGCTCGTCGCCGCCGACCTCGGCGCGCAGATAGCCGTCGAGCAGCATCACGCTGGTCAGGCCGAGCAGGAGCAGCAGGGCGAGGATGACCCGCGGTTTCTGCAACGCCGCGGCCTTGCCCGCCGCCCGCTCCATGCGGGTGGGGGCACGCCGGCGGCCGCGGGAGGGCGTCGTCGTGGTCATGTGGTGGGCCGTTCGGGTCAGTTGGAGGCCGCGGAGGCGGTCGGGGCGGCGGTCGCGGTCGGGGCCGCGCTCGGCGGAGCACCCGTGGCCGTGCCGGCGGGCGGGGTACCGGTGGGCAGCGCGGGCGGGGTGCCGATGCCGCCCTGCGGCTGGATGCCGCCGGGGCCGGAGTTCGTGGAACCGCGCGGTCCGCCGCCCGCGAAGGGCAGCAGCGAGGTGCTGGAGACGCCGATGCCCATGAAGGCGAGGCCCAGCACGACGGCGTACCCGAGGGACAGGGCGCCGAGGAGAAGGCCGATCCGGCGCAGCAGCTTGGAGCGGCGTCCGGAGTTGTCAACGAACACGGGACCCTCGGCGGACCCGTTACTACCGCGTTTGCGGCGGCGACCGCGCGCGTCGGCGCGATTTTCGGTGGCAGGCTCGGATTGCATTCCCCAGACATTAGGAAGCCTTTATGTGTCCACCTTTGGCGTTCTTGTGGGGTGCATATGAGAAACCTCTTATGCTGTCCGTTTCCTGAGAGGTTCCCAGAAACCCTGCGCGGCTCTCCGTGAGGTGAACGGGCCCGAATGTCGGCCTTGCGCGCCCGATTCGCCCACTACCACCCACCTGGTCTGTGAGGTCGCTGTTCAAAGACTGTCCTCATGAACCTCAGGGGGGTGTGAGACATTCGCCCTCCAGAAATCGCCGTCACGAGAGCGGGTGCATGCGAATGCGGGGTTTGCTGAGGCCGGCCGCCGGGCTCACTTGTCTGATCGCCCTGGCCACCGCGGGGTGTTCCGCCGAGGCCGGGTCCGCGCCGGAGGCGACGCGCACGCCGACCCCGCAGGCGTCGTCGGCCGGCACCTCGTACGTCCCTTCGTACGCGCCCTACGTCAGCGCGACCGAGGCGTCCGACAACGACACCGCGGGGTCGCCGTCCGTGTACAACCTCGCGTTCGTGATCGCCGACGGGAGCGACTGCACGCCGTCCTGGAACGGCACGAACGCCGTCGGCGACTCCTCGGTCGCGTCCCGGATCAGCGCGCTGAAGGAGGACGGCGCCGAGGTGCGGGTCTCCTTCGGCGGGGCGTCCGGGAAGGAGCTGGCCGAAACGTGCTCCAGCGCCGCGAAGTTGGCGGCGGCGTACGGCTCCGCCCTGGACGCGGCCGGCTCCTCGCTCGCCGACTTCGACATCGAGGGGGACGCGCTGACGGACTCCGACTCGGTGGATCTGCGATCTCAGGCGATCGCGTTGCTCCAGAAGGAACGGTCCGATCTCGCCGTCTCGTTCACGCTTCCGGTGATGCCGTCGGGGCTCGACGCCGACAGCGTGGCGCTGCTGGAGTCGGCCAACGACAACTCCGTTCAGGTGTCGACCGTCAACATCATGACGATGAACTACGGGGAGTCGTACGGCGGGGACATGGGGGATTATGCGATCACTTCGGCGACGGCCGCGCAGGCGCAGTTGAAGGAGGTGTTCGGTACGTCCGACTCCACTGCGTGGCGGGCCCTTGCTCTCACCTCGATGATCGGGACGAATGATGTGGACGGGGAGACGTTCACGTTGTCCGATGCGGCGCAGGTCAGGGCTTTTGCCGTGTCCAAGGAGGTGGGGTGGGTTTCGATGTGGGCTGCGTTTCGGGATCAGCAGTGCCAGGGCGACGATGACGCGTTGACCAATTGCAGTGGGGTTTCTCAGGCCGCAGGGGCGTTTGGGGAGGCGTTGAGCGGTTGAGTTTCGGGTGCCGCTGCGTTGTGGCTGGTCGCGCAGTTCCCCGCGCCCCTAAAAGACGTCACCTGCGCCTGTGCAGCAGGCGGCCCCTGATCACCGTGGCCACGCATTCCGTCGCGTCGAAGATCGCAAAGGTCGCGTCCGCGCCTGGGATCAACTCAAGCCGTACCGCTTCCGCCGCCCCGTCCTGAATCGTCAGGCCCGATCTGTGGACCGCGTCGATCACTGGCGCGCGGTGCAGTGGGCCCGCCACCGCCACCGTGCCCTGTGCCAGCAGCCGCTGTACGCCCCGCCGTGCGCTCGCGCCCCATCTCGCGTCGGTCATGTCGAGGGCTGCCAGGGCCTCGCCCGTGAGGGGCTCGTTGCCCAAGTTCTCGCGTGGGTCCGGGTGGTAGGAGTGCTCCAGGAGGTCCGGGCCGTGCGGGTTCAGCAGGCCCGGGCGGAGGACTCCGGGCCAGCGGCGGACCCTTGCCGTCGGATGGGCGGCCAGCAGGTCGTCGTACGGCTCCATCGCCGCGATCCGCCGTCCCTCGACCAGGACCGCGCCGCCGGGCAGCGCAGGACTCTCGCCGCCCGGGGACAGGACGTCGGCGGTGTGGATCGTCAGCAAGGCGGGCCTAGTTGGAGGCGAGGATCTTCAGCTCGGGGTGGGCGGTGCCGCCCTCGATGGCCGTGGAGGAGATGTGGGACATCACGCGGGCGTCCACCGGGTCGTTCGCCGGGTCGTCGTGGACCACGAGGTGTTCGTACGTCGTGGAGCGCTGGGCCGGGACACGGCCCGCGGTGCGGATCATGTCGATCATTTCCTGGAGGTTGGAGCGGTGCTTGGCACCGGCCGCCGAGACGACGTTCTCCTCCAGCATGACCGAGCCGAGGTCGTCCGCGCCGTAGTGCAGCGTCAGCTGGCCCGCGTCCTGACCGGTGGTGAGCCAGGAACCCTGGATGTGGGCGATGTTGTCCATGAAGAGCCGGGAGATCGCGATCATCCGCAGGTACTCGAAGATCGTGGCCTGGGTGCGGCCCTTCAGGTGGTTGTTCATCGGCTGGTAGAGGTACGGGATGAAGGCGCGGAAGCCGCCCGTGCGGTCCTGGACGTCCCGGATCATCCGCAGGTGCTCGATGCGCTCGGCGTTGGTCTCGCCGGTGCCCATCAGCATGGTGGAGGTGGACTCCACGCCCAGCCGGTGCGCGGTCTCCATGATCTCCAGCCAGCGCTCGCCGGACTCCTTGAGCGGGGCGATGGCCTTGCGGGGGCGCTCGGGGAGCAGCTCCGCGCCGGCGCCCGCGAAGGAGTCGAGGCCGGCGGCGTGGATGCGCTGGATCGCCTCCTCGACCGTGACCTTGGAGATCCTGGCCATGTGCTCGACCTCGGAGGCCCCGAGGGAGTGGATGACCAGCTGCGGGAACTCCTTCTTGATGGCCGCGAAGTGCTTCTCGTAGTACTCGACGCCGTAGTCCGGGTGGTGGCCGCCCTGGAACATGATCTGGGTGCCGCCGAGTTCGACGGTCTCGGCGCAGCGGCGCAGGATGTCGTCGAGGTCGCGGGTCCAGCCCTTGTCCTTGGCGGTGGGCGGGGCGTAGAACGCGCAGAACTTGCACGCCGTCACGCAGACGTTCGTGTAGTTGATGTTCCGCTCGATGATGTACGTGGCGATGTGCTCGGTGCCCGCGTACCGCCTGCGGCGCACGGCGTCCGCGGCGGAGCCCAGCGCGTGCAGCGGGGCGTCGCGGTAGAGGTCGAGCGCCTCCTCCGGAGTGATCCGCCCACCCTCGGCGGCACGGTCGAGGACGGCTGCGACATCAAAAGACGTAAGGTCGGCCTTCTCGGTCACCGGGGCGTGCCTTTCGTCAAGGGTTCTCACGGACCAAGCCAGCCTACGCCAGCCCTGTGACAAGCCCGACCTCAGGCCGTGTACGCCCCGATCAGCAGCCCTGCCCACGCCCCCGCGATCAGGAACGGCCCGAACGGGATCGCCGTCTTGCGGCCCGCCTTCCCCACGAGCACCAGGACACCTCCCCACAGCGCTCCGAGCAGGAACCCGGCGAAGGTGCCGAGGAGCACGGTGTCCCAGCCGTACCAGCCGAGGACCGCACCCGCGCCGAGCGCCAGCTTCACATCGCCGAAGCCCATGCCGCCGGGGTTGATCCGCCACAGCAGCCAGTAGCCGGCGCCGAGGGCGAGGGCGCCGAGCAACGCGTTCGTCCAGTTCCCGGTGTGCTCCGGCACCAGCGAGACCAGCCCGAGCAGGGCGAGCGCGGCGGCCGCGAGGGGGAGGGTGAGCGGGTCGGGCAGTCGGCGTACCCGTAGGTCGACCACGGCGAGCAGGACGCCGACGGGGGCGAGCAGCAGCCAGACGGCGAGCTCCGGGCGGGTGCCGGTGGCGGCGGCCAGGGCGGCGCAGACGAGGGCGGTGACGGCGGGGAGGAGGGCGCCGCCGGGGCCGTACGACTGCCGCGGGTCGCAGGTTCGGCAGCGCGCCCTGCCGAGCCAGCCCGGCAGGGGGTGTCCTGCGGGGCAGGCCGTCCGCCAGGGTTCCCCGGACGGGACGGCGAAGCGGTGGGCCGCGCGGGGCAGCAGCGCACCCGTCGCCGCTCCCCACAACACCGCGACGGCGACGAGCAGTTCCGTCACCGTCCTACCTTCGACATCCGGGCCTCGGGATAGCCCTCGGCCTCGCTCTCCGAGGTGTACTTCAGGTCGTCGCCGAGGGGGGTGAGGCGGACCGTGTGGGCGGTGGGGTTGCAGCCGGCGTGGTTGTCCCTGGCGCCGACGGCCGTGGTGACGAGTTCCGTCGCCGTGACCTGCTTCAGCGTGAGGACGTCGGTGCACACGGCCCCGATCGCGTCGGTCTGCACCAGCCGGCCCAGCTCCTGCCCCACGGCCACCTGCTTGACGGTGATCCGGAAGGTCCCCATCGGCAGGCTCCCGCCGAGCCCGCTGCCCTGGCCCTCCCAGGTGCCGAGATAGCGGGCGGGGACCTGGGCCGCCCCGCTCGCCGCCTCGCTCGCCACGTCGCTCGACGACGGGGAGGCCGCGGTGTCCGAGGCTTGGGGCGCGGGCGGTTCGGAGGCGGACGGCAGGGACGTCGGCGCCGACGAGTACGCGTCGCTGCCGGACGGGGAGCTCGCCGAGTCGTTGTCGCCCCGCCCCGGCAGCAGGTCGAACAGGAACACCGAGCCCACGGTCGCCGCGGCCAGCGCCCCCGCGACCGCGAGGGCCACGGTGCAACTCATCCGGCGGCCGCGCCCGTTGTCGCCGGGCGCGGAGGTGGCGGCCACCGAGACGGAGAGCCGGCCGGGTCTCTTGTCGGCGGGCACCACCGTCT
>NZ_JBHUXV010000042.1:0-73078 GCF_042669125.1 Streptomyces sp. NPDC057253
CCACCGTCTCGTCCGGCGTCGCGTCCCGGGGCTCCGGAACAACCGGCCCGGTGGGCGTGGAGAGAGGGGGCGGCGGCGTGATGGGGAACGCCGGGGGCCCGGCCGCGGCGGCCGGAGGCGCCCCCGCGGACACGACCGGCGTCACCGGCATCACCGGCGGCGGCCCGAACGCGCCGACCGACGGAGTGCTGAACCCCACAAGGCCGGACGGCTGCTCCCCCGCCCCCTCCAGATTCAGCAGCTGTACGGCACTTCGCCCCACCTGCTCGACCAGCGCCCCCGGCAGCCACCCCGCCGTCACCAGCCGGGCCGCCCCCTCGGGAGCCAGCCGCCGGGCCAGCTCGCCCGGAGCCGGCCGTTCCTGCGGCGACTTGGCGAGGCAGGTCTCCACGACGTCCCGCAACTCACCGCTCAGCGAGCCGAGTTCGGGCTGCTCGTGGACGACCTTGTAGAGGAGCGAGGCCGAGGAGTCCCCGGGGAAGGGCGGCGCCCCCGTGGCCGCGTACGCGAGCACCGCGCCCAGGGAGAAGACGTCCGCCGCGCCCGAGATGCCCTTGCTGAGGATCTGCTCGGGCGCCATGTAGCCGGGGGACCCGATCGAGACCCCCGTGGAGGTCAGGGACGCGGTGCCGTCCGTGGCCCGGGCGATGCCGAAGTCGATGAGGAGCGGGCCGTCGACGGTGAGCAGGACGTTGGAGGGCTTCACGTCCCGGTGGACGAGCCCCAGGTCGTGCACGGCCGCCAGCGCCTCGGCGAGGCCGGCCCCCAGCACCCGTACGGAGTGCTCGGGCAGCGGGCCGCCGTCGGTGACCGCCGAGGCCAGCGACGGACCCGCCGCGTACCCCGTGGCCACCCATGGCACCGCGGCCTCCGGGTCGGCGTCCAGGACCGGCGCGGTCCACGCCCCGCCGACCCTGCGCGCCGCGTCCACCTCGCGCCGGAAGCGGGCCCGGAACTCCTCGTCGAGCGCGAAGTGCGGGTGCACGATCTTCACCGCGACGGTGCGGCCCCCGGCGCTGCGGCCGAGGTAGACCCGGCCCATGCCGCCGGACCCGAGCCGGCCGAGCAGCCGGTAGGGACCCACGGCGGTGGGCTCGTCGACTCCCAGCGGCTGCATACCGGCCTCCCCCATAAGGTTCAGATGCAGGTTAGGGCTGAAGCAGTTCCACCTTCACGTCCCCGGGGAAACCCGTCGTGGGCCCCACCCGGCGGGCGAACTCCGTGACGGCCGCGAGCTGGGGGCCGCCGAAGCGGAAGTCCAGGGTCGTGAAGTACTTCTCCAGGACCTCCTCGTCGAAGGCCTCCCAGCGGGCCGCCTGTTCGGCGACCTTGCCGACCTCCTCCAGGGAGAGGTTGCGGGAGGCGAGGAACGCCTCGTGGACCTTGCGGGTGATGACAGGCTCGCGCTCCAGGTAGTCCCGGCGGGCGGCCCAGACGGCGAAGACGAACGGCAGCCCGGTCCACTCCTTCCAGAGCGCGCCGAGGTCGTGCACCTGGAGGCCGAACTTCGGCCCGTCGAGGAGGTTCGCCCGCAGCGCCGCGTCTCCGATGAGTACGGCCGCCTCCGCCTCCTGCATCATCAGACTGAGGTCGGGCGGGCAGGTGTAGTAGTCGGGCCGGACGCCGTAGCGCTCGGCGAGGAGGAGCTGGGCGAGGCGGACCGAGGTGCGCGAGGTCGACCCGAGGGCCACCCTGGCGCCGTCCAGCTCGTCCAGCGGGACCTGCGAGACGATGACGCAGGACATGACCGGGCCGTCGCAGCCGACGGCGATGTCGGGGAAGGCGACCAGGTCGTCCGCGTTCTTGAGGAACTCGACGAGGGTGATGGGGCCGATGTCGAGGTCTCCCTGCACCAGCTTCTCGCTGAGCTTCTCCGGGGTGTCCTTCGTGAGCTCGAAGTCGAGGAGCGTGCCCGTCCTCGCGAGCCCCCAGTACAGGGGCAGGCAGTTCAGGAACTGGATGTGGCCGACGCGCGGCCGGGTGCGAGAATTGTCCACATCGCGACAGTAGACCCCTTGGGGTACGCTTCGAACTTCGGCCCCCGAGGTCAACCTCTCCGCGATCTTCAAACATCCGGGTGACGTGATCTTGGCCTCTATTGCTTTCGGCTGCCCGCGTGCTAGGCTCGCCGCAAGTTGCAGTTTGGTTTCCCTTGCAGTACAGAGCCTGCGGAGCATGTAACCGCGGGCTCTAGTCGTTTTCAGACGTATGCAGTTGTGCGGCACTGTTTTCACACTTGCAGGTTCTGGAGCAGGGCAACCCTTTTGGGCCCAAGGAGGGCTTATGGCTACCGGAACCGTGAAGTGGTTCAACGCCGAAAAGGGCTTTGGCTTCATCGCCCAGGAGGGCGGCGGCCCCGACGTCTTCGTCCACTACTCCGCGATCAACGCGAGCGGCTTCCGTTCGCTGGAGGAGAACCAGCAGGTCTCCTTCGACGTGACGCAGGGCCCGAAGGGCCCGCAGGCGGAGAACGTCACCCCCGTCTGAGCGATCCCGTCTCCGAGGCTCTCCAGCCTCTGATCCGGACCTGAAAGCAGTACCCAAGGAGCCCCGCGCCGCACGGCAGCGGGGCTCCTGCCTTTGGGCTCCTGCCTTTGGGCTCCTGCCTTTGCGCGCACGGATTCACACGTGCTGCATGACGAGCACGAAGGTCGTCCCGGGGGCGAGCGCCTCGTACGAGTGGGCCACGTCCCCGCGGTAGGTCATGTAGTCGCCGGGATCCAGCTCGGCCTCCTCCCCCGCCGGTCCCGCCTTCACCCGCCCACTGCTCACGATCAGGTGCTCCACGGTCCCCGGAATGTGCGGCTCCGACTCCCGTACGGCCCCCGGCTCGGCCCGCAGGTGGTAGATGTCCCGGCGCGCCCCGGGCGGGCTCGCGGAGAGCAGCGTGGCCGCGTACTCGGCCTTCTCGGAGGCCACGGTCGGCCCCTGCCCCGCCCTGATCACCCGGACGGACGCCGTCGGCGGCTCCACCAGCGCACTGAAGGGCACCCCGAGTGCCACGCCCAGCGCCCACAGGGTCTCCACGCTCGGGTTCCCGCTCGCCGCCTCCAGCTGGGACAGCGTGGACTTGGCGATCCCGGCGCGCTTGGCCAGCTCGGAGAGGGAGAGCCCGGCGCGGGCGCGTTCCCGCTTGAGCGAGGCGGCGATCCAGTCCAGGGGGAGCCGGGGCGGGGCGCTGTCGGACATGTCGTTCGCTCCATCGGTACGATCGTTCGCCTTGACGAACAGAATGCCTACCGTCCACTGTAGTGAACATGCGTACGGCAGAGCGAACGGCCTTGGTCCGTGACAGTGCGCTCGTGTGGCTCGCGAGCGGGGTCGTGGGCGTGTCCTTCGGCGCGATCGCCGTGACCGGGGGCCTTCCGGTGTGGGTGCCGGTGGTGATGTCCCTGGTGGTGTACGCGGGCTCGGCCCAGTTCAGCGCGGTGGGCGTGCTGCTGGCCGGGGGCGGCCCGTTCGCCGCGGCGGTCACCGGGCTGCTCCTGAACACCCGTACGGCGGCCTACGGCCTGGCCGTCGCCGGCGTCCTGGGCCCGGGCCGGGTGTCCCGCCTCCTCGGCGCCCACCTCGTCACCGACGAGACGGTGGCCTTCGCCCTCGCCCAGCCCGACCCGGCCCGCCGCCGCGCCGCCTTCTGGATCTCGGGGCTCGGCCTGTTCGCCGTCTGGAACACCGGTGTGCTGCTGGGCGCGCTGGCGGGCGGCGCCCTGGGCGACACCGGCACATACGGCCTGGACGCCGCGTTCCCGGCCGTCCTCGTCGCCCTGGTCCTGCCGACCTTGCGCACGGATGCGGCCGTACGACGGTCCGCGCTGCTCGGCGCCGCCCTGGCCCTGGCGGTCACCCCGGCGGTCCCGGCCGGGGTGCCGGTGCTGGTGGCACTGGCCGGGCTGGTCCTGCACGGCGGCAGGAGGCCGGCATGAGCCCCACGGTCGCCATGATCCTGACGCTTGCGGTGGGCACGTACGCCTTCCGGCTGGTCGGCCCGGTACTGCACGGGCGGGTCGCCGTCCCGCCGCGGGTCCAGGAACTGCTGTCGGCGGGCGCGATCGTCCTGCTAGTGGCCCTGCTGGCGACCGGTTCCCTGACGGAGGGGGACGGGTTCGCGGGGTGGGCGCGACCGGCGGGGGTGCTGGTGGGGGCGGTGCTGGCGTGGCGCCGGGCTCCGTTCGTGGTGGTGGTGCTGGGGGCGGCGGCCGCGGCCGCGGTGCTGCGGGCTGCCGGGGTCGGGTGAGTGTCAGTGGGGGCCGCTAGGGTCCCCGGCCATGACCGACACCGACTTCGTGACCGCGACCCGGACGTTCTACGACTCCGTCGCCGAGGACTACGCCGAGCAGTTCAAGGGGGTGCTCACCGTCAGTCCCCTGGACCGGGTCCTGCTGGCCGGGTTCGCCGAGCTGGTGGGGGACGGCGGACAGGTCGCCGACCTGGGGTGCGGGCCCGGGCGGATCACCGCGCATCTCGCCTCGCTCGGGCTGTCCGTCTTCGGGCTCGACCTGTCGGAGTCGATGCTCGCCATCGCTCGCAGGGAGAACCCGGGGCTGCGGTTCGAGCAGGGGTCGATGCTGGCACTGGACCTGCCGGACGGGGCGCTCACCGGTGCCGTCTCCTGGTACTCGTCCATCCACACCCCTGTGGACGAACTCCCGCGCCTGTTCGCCGAGTTCCACCGGGTGCTCGCACCGGGCGGACATCTCCTCGTCGCCTTCCAGGCCGGCGACAAGGACCGGCACCACGACCGCCCCTGGGGACGCCCCGTCTCCCTGACCTTCCTGAGGCGGCAGCCGGAGCGAATCGCCGCACTGCTCCGGGCGGCCGGCTTCGCGCTCGTCTCGCAGACGGTGCGCGAACCCGGCCCCGAGGAGGTGTCCCAGCAGGCGTTCCTGATCGCCCGCCGCCCCTAGAGCCCCGCGATGTCCCGGGCCGCGATGTACCCGAACGTCATCGCCGGGCCGATCGTCGAGCCCGCGCCCGCGTAGCTGTGGCCCATGACCGCCGCGCTCGCGTTTCCGGCCGCGTACAGGCCCGGGATCGCCGAGCCGTCCGGGCGCAGGACGCGGGCGCGGGCGTCGGTGCGCAGACCGCCCTTGGTGCCGAGGTCGCCCGGGACGATCCGGAAGGCGTAGTACGGGGGCAGCCACAGGGGCGCGAGGCAGGAGTTGGGGAGGACCGCGGGGTCCGTGTAGTAGTGGTCGTAGGCGCTGTCGCCGCGTCCGAAGTCCGTGTCGTCGCCCTTGAGCGCCAGGGAGTTGAAGCGGTCCACGGTGGCGCGCAGGGCGGCCCCGGGGACGCCGATGGAGCCGGCCAGGGCGTCGACCGTCCACGCCTTGTGCGCGGCGCCCGAGCTGTACCAGTCGGCGGGCAGGACGAAGGTCGGCGCGATGTCCCTGAAGAGGTACCGGTTGCGGTAGTTCTGGTCGACGATCAGCCAGGACGGGATGTCCGGGTCGGTCGGATTGCGCTCGTACATGGTGTGGACGACATCGCTGTAGGGGGCGGCCTCGTTGACGTACCGCCGCCCGGCCGCGTTGACGATGAGGCCGCCGGGGAGGGTGCGTTCGGCGAGGCAGAAGTACGGCTCGTCGGGGAGCGGGATCGCCGGTCCCCACCAGGCGTCGTCCATGAGGGCGACATCGGCGCCGAGCCGCTGTCCGGCCCGGATGCCGTCCCCGGTGTTCTCCTTCGCGCCGACCGTCCATGACGTGCCGATGGGCTGCTGTTGGTACTGGTTCCGCATGGCCGCGTTGTGCTCGAAGCCGCCGGAGCCGACGATCACGCCCCGCCGGGCCCGGTAGAGGCCGCCCGGGGTGACCGCTCCGGTGACCGTGCCGTTCTCGACGTACAGCTCGGTGAGGGGCGTGTTGAGGCGGACGGGCACGCCCGCGTCCAGGAGGCCCTTCCTGAGGCCGGCCGCCAGGGACTGGCCCATGGTGAGCGGGGTCTGCCCGAGCAGGGCCGCCTTCGTGCCGCGCGCCAGGCACTCGGCGGCCACGGCGGCGCCCTTGACGCTGACGGCGGACAGGGCGAGCCACTTGTAGTCGGCGCTGAACACCACCAGCCCGGCGGGGACGTCGAGGTACGGCGGGTTCAGGCGGGCGAGCTCGGCGCCGAGGATCTTGCCGTCGAGCTGGTCCGGCTCGATGGAGCGGCCGTTCGGGAGACCGCCCGGGAGCTCGGGGTAGTAGTCGCTGTACCCCTCCATCCAGCGGAAGCGCAGCGGGCTGTTGGCCATGACGAAGGAGATCATGGCGGGGCCGTTGGCGAGGAAGGCCTGCTGCCGGGCGGCGGGGACGTCCGGGCCCACGACGGCGGCGAGGTAGGTGGCCGCCTTGGCCGGGGTGTCGGGGACACCGGCGGCCAGGATGACGGGGTTGTTGGGGATCCAGATCCCGGCACCGGAACGGGCGGCGGACCCGCCGAAGGTGGGCGCCTTCTCCAGCACCACGGTGCTCAGTCCCTGCTTGGCTGCGGTGAGCGCGGCCGTCATCCCGGCGGCCCCGGACCCGATGACGACGACGTCGTAGGTCCCGGCCGTCGGCAGGTCGGCGGCGCTGGCGCCCTGCTGCACCCCGGCGGCGACGGCCAGACCCGCACCGGAGGCCAGCAGATGTCTTCGGGTCACGCTCATGGTCGGGTCCCCCTGCGGTCGGTATGGACGAAGAGGTCCGGAACGTCGCGCGAGGGTCTTGAGAAGTCAAGGGGTGTGCGGTCCCGGCTCGTGGGAACCGTGGGAAGGGCCTGCCTGCCCGCATCATCCGCCCGGAGGTCGCTGACGATGGTGGATCCGACGGTGCTGCCGGGCTACATGGCCGTGATCCTGCTCTTCCTCGGCCCTCCTGGTCCGGACATGGCCTACATGCTCGCGGTGGGCCTCGAAGGCGGTCGCCGGTCCGCGGTGAAGGCCATCCTCGGCATCGGGACCGGCATGAGCGTCTACGCCGCCGCCGTCGTCGCGGGCATGGGGGAGATCGCCCGGTCGCACCCGTCGGTCCTGGACACGGTCCGGATTCTGGGCGCGGTGTATCTGCTGTGGCTGGCCTTCGTGACGCTGCGTCATGCGCGGCGGGCGATCAGCGGGCACGGCGAGGTGCGGGCGGGTCGCTGGTATCTGCGCGGCGTTCTGGTCAGCATCACCAACCCGAAGATCATTCTCTTCTACCTCGCGGTGCTCCCGCAGTTCATCGGAAGGGCGGAGAACCCGGCCTTGCAGATGGCGGTCCTGGGAGCGATCAACATCCTGATGGAGATGCTGCTCTACGGCTGCGTCGGAGTCATGGCCGGGTTCTTCCAGGCCCGCCTGGCCGGCTCGACCGGAGCCACGGCGGTGCTGAACTACATCGCGTGCGGCGTCTACGTGGTGCTGGCCGGGGTCATCACCGGCGAGATGCTGCTGGCTTGACACCGCACCGCCCGGCAGGAAGAAGACGCTTCAGGGCGGGCAAGGGTCGTAAGGGGCTGCTGAGGTAGATCCCGGCAGCCCCGTACGCCCTACGCCTCCTTGTGCCCCAGCAGTACGTCGACCCCCTCTGCGCTGCCGTTCACCGTCACCGGCGTGGCCACCGGCGGGTAGCCGCTGGCGATCACCGTGTACTGGTCGCTCGCGAGGTCGGTGAAGGCGTAGCCGCCGTCCACGCTGGTCGTGCGGGTGCCGACGACATTGCCGGCCGCGTCGATCAGGGTGACCCGCGCGTCGTCCAGGGCACGGCCGTCCGGGGCGCGGACGGTACCGCGCAGGGTCGCCGCGACGGTGAGCGCGATGTCGCAGCGGGCGGTGTCGGCGGTGACGGTGGCGGGCAGCGCCGTGGGGCGGTGGCCGGGGGCGCTGACGCTGAGCGTGTACTCGCCGGGCGGCAGGTCGGCGATGAGGTATCCGCCGTCCGTCCCCGAGGTGATGGAGGCCGTCACGTCACCGTGCTGGTCGGTGGCCACCACCAGCGCGCCGGGCAGGGCCTCGCCGTCGCCGCCGCGCACGGTCCCGGCCAGGCCGCCGGGGCTCGGCAGGATCACCAGGTCGTGGGAGACGGGTGCGCCGTGCACGCTCAGTGTGACGACCTGCGGCTGTTGGCCGGGCGCCGAGCCGATGAGGACCAGGCTGCCGCGCTCGGCGGTGTCCAGCGCGTAGCTGCCGTCCTCGCGCGAGGTGGCGCGGGCCAGTTGGCGGCCCGAGGTGTCCAGCAGGGTGAGCGCGGTGCGGGGCACGGGGGCGCCGGTGCCGTCGCGCACCTGGCCGCGGATGAGGGCCGCGGTGGTGTCCACGGCGGGCTGGGCGACCGTGGGGGCGGCGGGCGCCCCAGCCGCCACCTCGGGCGTGGCCTCCGTCTCCGGTGCGGTCGCCGTCTTCGGTACGGCCTTCTTCTTCGCCCGGAACAGCAGCACCGTGATGAGCACGCCGACCGCGAAGAAGGCCGCCGACCACCAGTAGGCGACCTCGTAGCTGTGCAGCGCCGCGTTCGCCTTGACCAGCGGGTCGGACAGATGGTCCTCGGCGTAGTGCGTGGCGGCGGTGGCGGCCAGGGTGTTCAGCAGCGCGGTGCTGATCGAACCGCCCACCTGCTGCGTGGTGTTGAGGGCGGCCGAGGCCACGCCCTGGTCGTGCGCCTCCACCCCGAGGGTGGCGTAGCTCATCGCCGCGGGCATCGACATGCCGAGCCCCGCGCCCAGCAGCAGGAGCGGCGGCAGGACATGGGCCGCGTAGCCGCTGTCGAGGCCGAGGCGGGTCAGCCAGACCATGCCGCCCGCGGCCACCAGCATGCCGACGGGTACGACGATCTTGGGGCCGATCCTCGGCACCAGCACGTTGGTGGACAGCTGCGCCATCACCATCAGCGCGCCCACCATCGGCAGGAAGGCCACGCCGTTCTTGACCGGCGAGTAGCCCAGCGTCGACTGGAGGTAGTAGGTCAGGAAGAGGAAGACGCCGAACATCCCGGCGGAGGAGATGAGGATGGTCGACAGGGCGGCGGCGCGGTCCCGGCCGGCGAGCACCCGCAGCGGCAGCACCGGGTGCTTCGCGCGGGCCTGCCAGAGGAAGAACGCCACCAGCAGGACCCCGCCCGCGGCAAGGAAGCCCCAGGTCATCCAGTTGTCCCAGTCGTGCGTCTCCGCGTTGGCGAAGCCGTAGACGACACCGAACAGGCCGCCGGAGACCAGGATCACGCCCGGGATGTCGAGCCGGGGCCGCTCGGCCGGCACCGAGCGGCCGATGAAGGCGACCGCGCCGACCAGTGCGAGGACGGCGATGACGTCGTTGACGTACAGCGTCCAGCGCCAGTCCAGGTACTCGGTGAGCAGCCCGCCGAGGACCAGGCCGACGGCGGCACCGGAGCCCGCGATGGCACCGAAGATGCCGAACGCCCTGGCGCGTTCCCTGGGTTCGGTGAAGGTCGTCGTCAGCAGGGACAGGGCCGCCGGGGCGAGCAGGGCGCCGAACAGGCCCTGGACCGCGCGGGCGACGACCAGCATGGTGAAGCCGTTCGCGGCACCGCCGACCGCGGAGGCCGCGGCGAAGCCCACGATGCCGATGATGAAGGTGGTCTTGCGGCCGAAGAGGTCGGCGAGCCGCCCGCCGAGCAGCAGCAGGCTGCCGAAGGCCAGGGAGTAGGCGGTGACGATCCACTGCCTGCCGTTGTTGTCGAAGCCCAGGTCCTGCTGGGCGGACGGCAGCGCGATGTTCACGATCGTCGCGTCGAGCACGACCATGAGCTGGGCGAGGCCGATCACGGCCAGCGCCCACCACCGGTGTTTCGACGGGGCGGAGGTGGCGCCGGAGGGCACGGCCTGGGCGGTGGCTGCCGGAATGGCTTCCACGATGGTGCTCCCCTCATGGGGCTCGGATTGCTCGGACCACCCGATACCGGTCCGAAACCGTTTCGTACACCAAACCTAGGTCACCGTCGCGGCGCGCCGCAAACGTCTCCATGAGGTCTACACCTACCGGCGCTCAGCGCTCGTACAGCCCTTCGATCTCCGCCGCGAAGTCCCGCATGACCGCCTCCCGGCGCAGCTTCATCGACGGCGTCAGATGGCCCGCCGCCTCCGTGAAGTCCGTGGCCAGGACGGTGAAGCGGCGGATCGACTCCGGGCGCGAGACGAGCTTGTTCGCCTCGTCCACGGCTCGTTGCAGGACGACACGCAACTCCTCGTCGTCGACGAGGAGTTCGGCCGGGACGGGGTGCTTGCCGTTCATCTGGCGCCAGTGGTTGACGCCGTCCATGTCGAGGCTGATCAACGCCGAGATGTAGGGGCGGCGGTCGCCGAGGACCATGCACTGGGAGATCAGCGGATGGGAGCGCAGCCAGTTCTCCAGCGGGGCCGGAGCGACGTTCTTGCCGCCCGCCGTGATCAGGATCTCCTTCTTGCGGCCGGTGATCGTCAGATAGCCCTCGTCGTCCAGCTGTCCGATGTCGCCGGTCGGGAACCAGCCGTCGGCGGAGGCGGGGGCCACCCCCTCGCCGTAGGGGTCCCAGTAGCCGCGGAACACCTGGCCGCCGTACAGCAGGATCTCGCCGTCGGCCGCGATCCGGATCCGGGTGCCCGGGATGGGCCAGCCGACCGTGCCGAGGCGGGGCTTGAGGGGCGGGGTGCAGGTCGCGGCCCCGGTCGACTCGGTCAGGCCGTAGCCCTCGTAGATCTCCATGCCCGCGCCCGCGTAGAACGCGGCGAGGCGGCGGCCGAGCGGGGAGCCGCCGGAGATGATGTGCCGGATCCGGCCGCCCATGGCGTTGCGGATACGGCGGTACACCAGCGGGTCGTAGAAGGTGCGGGCCGCCTTCAGGGCCGCGCCGGGTCCTGAGCCGGTGCCCGCGTGGCGGGACTCCATCGCCTCGCCGTAGCGGACGGCGACATTGGTCGCGCGGTCGAAGACGGTGACCCGGCCGCCGCTCTCCGCCTTGGCGCGGGCGTTGTTGAAGACCTTCTCCAGCATGTAGGGGATCACGAGGAGGAAGGTCGGCTTGAAGCTGCCCAGGTCGGCCAGCAGGTCCTCGGCCTGGAGGCTGGGCGCGTGGCCGAGGCGGACGCGGGCGCGGACGCAGGCGACGGCGACCATCCGGCCGAAGACGTGCGAGATGGGCAGGAAGAGCAGGGTCGCGAGATCCGCCTCGTCCGACTTCGACTTGAAGACCGGGTAGAGGAGTTCGATCGCGTTGTCGACCTCGGCGAGGAAGTTGCCGTGGCTGAGCACACAGCCCTTGGGGCGGCCGGTGGTGCCCGAGGTGTAGACGACGGTGGCGACGGTGGCCGGGCCCAGCATGCCGCGCCGTACGCCGATCTCCTGGTCCGGGACGGCCTGGCCCAGCTCGGCGAGGCGCTCCACATGCCCCTTCTCGATGATCCACATGTGCCGCAGGTCCGGGAGCCGGCTGAGCTCCGGACCGAGGGCGGCGGCCTGCGCGGCGGTCTCGGTCACCAGGGCGACCGCGCCGGAGTCCTGGAGGATGAACCGGGTCTGGAAGACCGAGGAGGTCGGATAGACGGGGACCGTCACCAGGCCCGCGGCCCAGGCGGCGAAGTCGAGGAGCGTCCACTCGTAGGTCGTACGGGCCATGATGGCGACCCGGTCACCCGGCATCAGGCCCTCGGAGATCAGGCCCTTGGCCAGGGCCAGCACCTGCTGGGCGAACTCCGCCGCCGTCAGGTCGACCCAGCTGCCGTCGTCGGTACGGCGGCTCATCACCCGCTGCTCCGGTGCCGTCTCGGCGTTGTCGAAGGGCAGGTCGGCCAGCGAGCCGTGGGTCAGCGGCGGGACCAGCGGCGGCACCGACACCTCGCGGACCTCACCGTCCAGCCGCACGATCTCGGGTTCCACGAGCACGGGGGCGCCGTCGTAGTCGTGTCCGGACACGTACGAGAGGGACATGGTCAGCTCCTGGGACGTGCAGCTCGGTACCGCTCCTGCATGAGGTACGCAGGGGACGTACCGGGGCGTTCACCCGCGAGTGCGCCGGGAAGGGTTACCGGGGGTAGAACGGTGATCCTAAGTGTCTCAAGTGGCGAGTCTGTGCGGGTTCGTTGATGGTCCGGAGCCGGGACTGTGCAACCTCGACCGCAAAGTGAGGCTTTGTCAGCTGTCGGCCCCTACGGCCGCTCCAGAATCGCCGTCACTCCCTGACCGCCCGCCGCGCAGACCGAGATCAGCCCGCGGCCCGGCCCCTCCCGCTCGGCCAGCAGCCTGGCGAGCGTGGCCACGATCCGGGCGCCGGTCGCGGCGAAGGGGTGACCGGTGGCCAGGGAGGATCCGGCGACGTTGAGACGGGCGCGGTCCACGGGGCCCAGCCCCTCCTTCTCCCAGGCCGCGAGGGTCGCGAGGACCTGGGAGGCGAAGGCCTCGTGGATCTCGATCAGGTCGAAGTCGTCGAGGCCGAGACCCGCCCGCTCCAGCATCCGCGGGACGGCGTGAGCGGGGGCCATCAGCAGCCCGTCCTCGCCGTCGACGAAGTCCACGGCCGCCGTCTCGTACGCCGTGAGGTAGGCCTGCACCTGAAGGCCGCGTGCCTGCGCCCACTCCTCCGACGCCAGCAGGACGACCGCGGCACCGTCCGTGAGCGGGGTCGAATTCCCGGCGGTCATGGTGGGGTTGGGGTCCTTGAGGCCGAACACGGGCTTGAGCGCGGCGAGTTTCTCGGGCGTGGAGTCGGGGCGCAGATTCTGGTCGCGGGCCAGGCCGCGGAAGGGGACCACCAACTCCCGGAAGAAGTCCCGCTCGTAGGCCGCGGCCAGCCGCTGGTGACTCGTCGCCGCCAGCTCGTCCTGCGCCTCCCGGGGCACTCCCCAGGCGGCGGCGGTGACGGCGGCGTGCTCCCCCATCGACAGTCCGGTGCGGGGCTCGGCGTTGCGCGGGATGTCGGGGACGAGATGGCCGGGCCGGATGCGCGCGAGCGCCTTCAGCCGGGCACCGGCCGACTTCGCCCGCCGGGCCTCCAGCAGGATGCGGCGCAGCTCGTCGTTGACGCCGAGCGGTGCGTCGCTCGCGGTGTCGGCGCCGCCCGCGATCGCGGACTCGGTCTGCCCCAGCGCGATCTTGTTGGCGGCGGCGATGACGGCCTGGAGCCCGGTGCCGCAGGCCTGCTGGATGTCGTACGCCGGGGTGCGCGGGTCCAGCTGTGAGCCGAGGACGGTCTCGCGGGCGAGGTTGAAGTCCCGGCTGTGCTTGAGGACGGCGCCGGCGACGAACTCGCCCACGGCCCCCGGCTCCTGGAGCCCGTGCCGCTCGACGAGGGCGTCGAGGGCGGCGGTGAGCATCTCCTGGTTGGAGGCGGTGGCGTACGGGCCGTCGGAGCGGGCGAAGGGGACACGTGTCCCGGCGACGACCGCCACCCGGCGGACCTCCGGATTCAGGAGGCTCATCTCCACCAGCTCCTCACCTCTCACGACGGCTTACCTACGGTAACCTTACTCCAGAGTAAGGAATCTGCGACCGACCCGGGAGATGGACATGGCCGACCGCTATCTGAGCTTCACCGGTACCGCGCCGGGCCGGTTCCTCACCCGCAGACTCGGCCTTCCGCAACCGGTGGAGCTGCGGCGGTGGGCGAAGGGTGCCGAGGGGTTCGAGGGCGGGGTGCTGGTCCTCACGGCGGGGAAGTCACAGCTGTCGGGACTGGAGTTGGGCTCACTGGACTTCGGCTCTCCCGAGGGCGCGCCCGCCGGAGTCCTCCTGGACGCCACCGGGGTGCGGGACGTCGAGGACCTGGCGGAGGTCCACGCGGCCCTGCACCCGGTCGTGCGGTCGGTCGCCGCGAGCGGGCGGGTCGTCGTCCTGGGGGCACCGCTCTCGTCGGCCGACCATCACCAGGCCGCGGCCCAGCAGGCGTTGGAGGGCTTCACACGCTCGCTCGGCAAGGAGATCGGGCGGGGCAGAACGGTCAACCTGGTCCGGCTGACGGACGTGTCCGCGGCCGAGTCGACGCTGCGGTTCCTGCTCTCCCCCAAGTCCGCCTACGTCAGCGGTCAGGTGATCGAGGTCGGCGAGGCGGCCGAGGACACCGAGGTCGACTGGTCGTTGCCGCTCGGTGGGCGGACGGCCCTGGTGACCGGCGGTGCGCGCGGCATCGGCGCGGCGGTCGCCGAGACGCTGGCGAGGGACGGGGCGCGGGTGGTCGTACTCGATGTGCCGGGGGCTTCGGCGGACGCGGAGCGGTTGGCCGCGCGGCTCGGGGGTCGGGCGCTCACGCTGGACATCACGGCCGCCGACGCGGGCGAGCGGATCGCCGAGGCGGTGCCCGAGGGGCTGGACGTGCTGGTCCACAACGCGGGGATCACCCGGGACCGGCGGCTGGTCAACATGCCCGCCGAGCGCTGGAGTTCGGTGCTCGACGTCAACCTGGCGAGTGTGCTGCGCACGACGGACGCGCTGCTGGCGGCGGGTGCGCTGCGGCGGGGCGGGCGGATCGTCGCCACCGCCTCCATCGCGGGGCTCGCCGGGAACGCCGGGCAGACGAACTACGGCGCGAGCAAGGCGGGCGTGGTCGGGCTGGTGCGCTCCCTGGCACCCCGGGCGCTGGCGGAGCACGGCGTCACGGTGAACGCGGTGGCCCCCGGATTCATCGAGACCAGGATGACGGCGGCGGTCCCACTGTTCATCCGGGAGGCGGGCCGCCGGATGAACTCCCTGGCCCAGGGCGGGCTCCCGATCGACGTGGCCGAGACGACGGCCTGGCTGGCCCACCCCGCCTCCGGCGCGGTGAACGGCCAGGTCGTACGCGTGTGCGGCCAGAGCCTGCTGGGGGCGTGATGGAGACACGACCGGAGGACGGACGGGCCGACGGCTCGGGTGGGGGTTCGTCCCGCGAGGGTCCGCGGGTCGTTCTCGATCGGGCTCCCTCGCTCGCCCCGCTCCTCCTCATGGGTGCCCTGCGGTCTCCCTTCAAGCGGCCCTCCGCCTCCGCGGAGTTCCCCCGGGAGCGGCTCGTGTTGGGTGGGGTGCGGGTTGATCTCGGGCGGCTGGTCGCGTACGAGCGGGTGTGCGGGTTTCCGACCGGGGAGGACTCGCTGCCGGTGACGTATCCGCATGTGCTGGGGTTTCCGCCGGCGATGAGCCTGATGAGCCGGCCGGACTTCCCGCTGCCGCTGCTCGGGCTGGTGCACACGTCGATCGAGATCACCCGGTACCGCGAGCTGCCGGCGACCGGGACGTACGAACTCTCCGTGCGCGTCGACGGGTTGGCGCCGCACCGACGCGGTACGCAGGCCGCCGTGGTCACCGAGCTGCGGGTGGGCGAGGACGTCGTATGGGAGTCGGTGAGCACGTATCTCGCGCGGCACCGCGGCCCGGAGGCCGCCGGCCGGGAACGGGCGCCCGAGCGGGAGACGCACGAGCCGCTGCCCGGCGTCGACGAGTGGCGGCTGGCCGGGGACATCGGACGGCGTTACGCCGCCGCGTCCGGCGACCGCAACCCGATCCACCTGTACCCGCTCACGGCCCGCCTCTTCGGCTTCAAGAGGGCCATCGCGCACGGCATGTGGACCGCGGCCCGCTGCCTCGCGGCCCACGGCACCCCCCAGGCGGTGCGGGTCCGGGCGGAGTTCAGGGCCCCGGTGCTGCTGCCGGGCACGGTGACGTACGCGGCGAACGGCGAGCGGTTCGAGCTGTGCGGCGACGACCGCGTCCATGTGAGCGGAGGCGTCTACCCGCTGACCTGAAGCGGCGGGCCCTCGGCGGGGACGGCCGCGGGGACCCAGGGCCGGCCCTCCATGAGGTTTCCGAGACCGGCCCAGGCGAAGTTCATCAGCGTGGCCGCCGACTGCCGTGCCGTGACCCCCGGCGTCGCGTTGGCCCACGCGGCGAGGGACTCGGCGGCGCCCACGAGGGCCTCGGCCAGCCCGGCGACCTCCCGCTCGGGCAGATCGGGGTCGCGGTGCGCCTCCCGGGCCGCGACCACGATCAGCTGGGTCACGAACGCGACGATCTCCTCGCGCATCGCGGTGACCTCGGCGACGAACGCCTCACCGTGGATCCGGGCCTGGAGATGCAGCACGGACCAGCCGTGCGGGTGCTGCGAGGTGTGCGTGAAGAAGGCCAGCAGGCCGTCCCACAGCTGCCGGTCGACGGGCAGCTCGGTCCGCACCCCCGTCCGCACGGCCTCGGTGAGCGCGGCCGCCTCCCGGCGGATGCACGCGGTGAAGAGGTCTTCCTTGGAGTTCAGGTACAGATAGACCAACGGCTTGGACACCCCGGCGAGTTCGGCGATCTCGTCCATCGAGGCGGCCATGTACCCACGCTGCCCGAAGATCTCCACAGCGGCGTCCAGCATCTGCTGCTCCCGCACCGCGCGCGGCATCCGCTTGCTCTTCACGACACCCATGCCCAAAGCGTACGGTCATGTGGGCGCGGCAGCGCGGGCGTTGAGCTCAGGAGGTCTGCGGGGTCTGGCCCTGGGTGCGACCGGCCTCGTCGACCGTCTCGTCCTCCTGGCTGCGGTTGGCGTCCAGGTTGGCCTTCATGCGGTCGACCCGCTGGGCGACCTGGACGGAGGCGCGGTCGCGCTCCTTGCGCAGGACGACGAAGCTGATGGGGGCCGAGATCAGCAGGGAGAGCAGGACGACCCACATGCCGTTGGAGGCGCCGAGGCCGCGCGGGGCGAGGCCGGCGTAGACGAGGCCCCAGACGACCACGAGGCAGCCCACGAAGATCCCGAGGCGCATCAGCGTGTAGCGGAGCATGTCATTCCAGTCTTCCGGTTCAAAAACGGGCCACCGTCCAGTGAAGCACGCCGGGCACCCGATCTTCGACGGGGGTCAGCCCAGCGGCAGCAGCATGATCACGTCGTCGCGGTCGTCCCCGGGGGCGACGCGGATCGCGCCGGGTATGCGGCCGACCTCCTTGTAGCCGCAGGAGCCGTAGAAACGCTCCAGGCCGAGGCCACCGCGACAGGTGAGCCGTATCGCCTCGATGCCGTCGATCCCGCGGGCCGCCTCCGCGGCGGCGCCGAGCAGGTCCCGGCCGTAGCCCCTGCCCTGGTGGCGCGGGTGCACCATCACGGTGTAGAGCCACAGCCAGTGGGTCATCAGCCGGTGGGTGTTGAAGGAGAGGAACACGGCAGCGGCCACCCGGCCCTCCGCGTCCACTCCGACGAGCAGCCGCGTCCGCCCCTCCGCCATCGCCACGAAGTGCTTCACCAGCTCGGGCCGTATCGCCTCCCGCTCCACGGGCGCGACGAACCCGACGGCACCGCCCGCGTTGCTGACGTCCGTCCACAGGTCGAGGATGCCGTCGCGGAGGGCGGGAGTGACGGCCGGGTCGAGAGTAAACGTAAGGGACACGGCAGCATCGTAAGCCTTACGACAATGCGCGCGCCGCCACCTCCAGATCCGCGACCAGCCCCCGGTACGCGCCCTCCCTGTCCTCGGCGCGCAGCACGGCCGACGGATGCACGGTCGGCACCAGCCGCTCCCGCCGACCGTGGATCTCCTCCTCCAGCACGGTCCCCCGCACCTGCGTGACCCGGAACGACGACCCGAGCAGCGCCTTCCCGGCGGTGGCCCCGAGCACGACGATCAGCTCCGGCTCGACAAGCTCCAGCTCCCTGGCGAGCCAGGGCCCGCAGGCCGCCATCTCCCGCAGACTCGGCGCCTTGTGGATCCGCCGTTTACGGGGCTCGGCCTGCGTGAACTTGAAGTGCTTCACGGCATTGGTGACATAGGCGTCCGCCGGTTCGATCCCGGCTTCCGCGAGCGCCCGGTCCAGCAGCTTCCCGGCGGGCCCCACGAACGGCTTCCCCTGCCGGTCCTCCTGATCCCCGGGCTGCTCCCCCACGAGCATCACGCGCGCGTGGGGGTCTCCGACCCCGAAGACGGTCTGAGTGGCGTCGCGATGGAGGGGACACCCGCGACAGCCGGCTGCGGCCTGGCGAAGAGCGGAAAGACCACCGCGCTCCGGGAGAAACGGTTCAGCGGTATAGGCATACTCGGGTGCCTGCGCAATCATGCGCCCCGAGTACCCACCTGAGGGGCGCGGGACCCTGACATTTGCGGCTCCGCCGCGTGGGCGCGACCAGCCCCCACGCACCCGCAGCCGAAAATCAGACCCGCATCGGCTGAGGAGCCTCCCGACGCCCCGCGTCAGGCCCGTCGTACTCGCGAATGATCTCGTACCGAGTGTTCCGCTCCACCGGCCGGAACCCCGCGTCCCGGATCAGGTCCAGCAGATCCTCACGCGTCAGCTTGTTCGGCGTGCCGTAGTTGTCCGCGTCGTGGGTGATCTTGTACTCGACCACCGACCCGTCCATGTCGTCCGCGCCGTGCTGCAACGCCAGCTGCGCGGTCTGGACGCCGTGCATGACCCAGAAGACCTTGACGTGCGGGACGTTGTCGAACAGCAGCCGGGAGACCGCGAAGGTCTTCAGCGCCTCCGCGCCGGTCGCCATCTGGGTACGGGCCTGCAACCTGTTGCGGACCTTGCCGTCCTTCACGTCCACGAAGTCGTGCTGGTAGCGCAGCGGGATGAAGACCTGGAAGCCGCCGGTCTCGTCCTGGAGCTCACGCAGACGCAGGACGTGGTCCACCCGGTGCCGCGGCTCCTCGATGTGGCCGTACAGCATGGTGCTCGGGGTCTTCAGCCCCTTCTCGTGCGCCAGGCGGTGGATCCGGGACCAGTCCTCCCAGTGGGTGCGGTGGTCCACGATGTGCTGGCGGACCTCCCAGTCGAAGATCTCCGCGCCACCGCCGGTCAGCGACTCCAGACCGGCGTCGATCAGCTCGTCGAGGATCTCGGAGGCGGACAGCCCGGAGATCGTCTCGAAGTGGTGGATCTCCGTCGCCGTGAAGGCCTTCAGGGAGACGTCCGGGAGAGCGGCCTTGAGCTCGCGCAGCGACCGCGGGTAGTAGCGCCACGGCAGGTTCGGGTGCAGGCCGTTGACGATGTGCAGCTCGGTGAGGTTCTCGCCCTCCATCGCCTTGGCGAGCTTCACCGCCTCCTCGATGCGCATCGTGTACGCGTCCTTCTCCCCCGGCTTGCGCTGGAAGGAGCAGTAGGCGCAGGACGCCGTGCACACGTTGGTCATGTTGAGGTGGCGGTTGACGTTGAAGTGGACGACGTCGCCGTTCTTCCGCGTCCGCACCTCGTGCGCGAGTCCGCCCAGCCACGCCAGGTCGTCCGACTCGTACAGCGCGATGCCGTCCTCACGGGTCAGGCGCTCACCGGCCCTGACCTTCTCCTCCAGCTCGCGCTTGAGCCCGACGTCCATGCGACACCCTTTCTACGACGACCTGTCCCACCGTACGTCTACGCCTCTTCGGGCAGCTCTCCGACCCGGTTCTCCCACTTCGTGGAGAGCACGATCGTGGTACGCGTCCGGGAGACGCCCTTGGTCCCGGACAGCCGCCGGATGGTCTTCTCCAGGCCGTCCACGTCGGATGCCCGCACCTTCAGCATGTACGAGTCGTCGCCCGCGATGAACCAGCAGTCCTCGATCTCGGTGAGGTCCCGCAGCCGCCGCGCCACGTCCTCGTGGTCGGCCGCGTCGGACAGCGAGATGCCGATCAGGGCGATCACGCCGAGGCCGAGCGAGGCGGCGTCGACCGTGGCGCGGTAACCGGTGATGACCCCGGCCGCCTCCAGCCGGTTGATGCGGTCGGTGACGCTGGGTCCCGACAGACCGACGAGGCGCCCCAGCTCCGCGTACGAGGCCCGGCCGTTCTCCCTCAGGGCCTGGATGAGCTGCCTGTCCACCGCGTCCATGCGATCGATGCCTTCCGCTGAAAAAGTTCCTGAAAGTGCTGAGAGGTACTGCGACTTGCCCTGTGGCCCGGTGCCCCCGTCAGTCGGCGCTGCCGCCGCCCAGCTCGCCCCGCCAGCGCCGGTACAGCCCATGCTCGACGCCCGCCGCGTCCAGCACCCGCCCGGCGACGAAGTCCACCAGGTCCTGGATGTGGGTGGCGCCCGCGTAGAACCCCGGCGAGGCCGGGACCACGCTCGCGCCGGCGTCGTCCAGCGAGACGAGGTGGCGGAGGGTCTGCCCGTTCAGGGGTGTCTCCCGTACCGCCACGACCAGCGGTCGACGCTCCTTCAGTGTGACGCTCGCCGCGCGCTGGAGCAGATCCTTCGACAGGCCGAGGGCGACGCCCGCGACGCAGGCCGTGGAGGCCGGCACGATGAGCATCCCCTTCGAGGGGTACGACCCCGAGGACGGCCCGGCGGCCAGGTCCCCGGCGTTCCAGTACCGGACCGCGTCGAGGTCGACGTCGAAGGCGGCCGGCTTGCCGTCGGCGCCGGCGGCCAGCCATTCCCGCAGGTCCTCGCGCCAGTGGGCGTCCCGGAAGGAGATGCCGGTCTCGTCGAGCAGCGTGAGCCGCGAGGCCCGGGAGACCACGAGGTCGACGCTCTCCCCGGCGGCGAGGAGCGCGCGCAGCACGGACGCGGCATACGGGGTGCCGGAGGCGCCGGACACCCCTACGATCCAAGGCGTACGCCGTGTCTCTCCTGGCTTGACTGGGTTCACACCCCCGAGCCTATCCGGCGGCGCAGGGTGGGAACCGGTCAAGGGGGCCGGGCGTTCTTCTCAGGGGGAAGGGGTGGCCATGACGGGCAGGGAACTGGAGTGGTCGCGCGGCGATCGGGCGAAGGCCGCGGCCAAGCTCATGCTGGGCTGGGTCGCGCTGCTGTGGCTGCTGGAAGTGGTGGACGTGGCGAGCGGCCACGCGCTGGACAGCCTCGGCATCACCCCGCGCACCCCGTCGGAGCTGATCGACGTCGTGCCGGCCGCGTTCATCCACTTCGGCTTCGCTCATGTGGCCGCGAACAGCGTCCCGCTGCTGGTGATGGGGTTCCTGGCGGCCCTCGGCGGCATCCGGCGCTTCGCGATGGTCTGCGCGGCGATCATCGTGGCCGACGGCCTCGGCGTCTGGCTCATAGCCCCGGCCCACACCAACACGGCGGGCGCGTCCGGCCTGATCTTCGGCCTCTTCGGCTACCTGGTGGTGACGGGCTTCGTGGAGCGCCGCCCGCTGGGCGTCCTGGCCGGCCTGCTGGTGGCGGCGGTCTGGGGCACCTCGATCCTGATGGGCCTGGCCCCCACCCAGTCGGGCGTCAGCTGGCAGGCCCACCTGCTGGGCCTCGCGGCGGGCGTGGGAGCGGCGTTCGTGTTCCGACGCCGGGCGGGCCGAGAGGTGGCTCAGGCCTGAGGCCGGGCTTTCGGGTCGACGGGGAGCCGAGAGGTGGGGACCGTCAGCTTGCCGAGGGGGGAGTCGAGGGTCAGATCGGGACCGTAGGGGATGGTGTCGCGGCCTCGGTATCCCTCGGGTCCGGGATTCCACATGGCGACGGCGTGGCCCCGCAGCGGGTCGAGGATCACATAGTTGGCGATGCCTTGGGAGGCATACCGGCGTGGCTTGATCTCGTAGTCACGACGCACGCTCTCCGGCGACACCACTTCAGCTACGAACTCGATCAGATCAGCGGGGTAGAAGCTTCGGTTCTCGGCTTCCGCCTCGGCGGGGATGACGGCGATGTCCGGGCAGAACTCGTTCGCGTCGTCAAAGGGGAACGCCACGTCACTCACCAGCGCCCACTCCGCTGACAGCTGGCTCTCAAGACTGGCTGACACCCTGAGGATCGTCTTCCCGTGGAACGGCCTGACCGGGTTCATCACGATGCTGCCCTCGACAATCTCCGTCAGATAGCCGGGGAACATGTCCTCCAGCTTGCTGAGCTGCGAGTGCAGGCGGTCGATGCCCGAGACGGTCACGCTGGCCTCCCTGGGGTCCTGCACTCGATGGTAGGCGGCACCGTGGTCACACGGTCAGGCCCCGAACCAAGAGATCAAGCAGCGCGCACCCGAACAGGGCGATTCCGATGAATCCGTTGACGCTGAAGAACGCCCTGTTCAGCCGGGACAGGTCATGCGGGCGCACGATCGAGTGCTCGTACACGAACGCGCCCGCGACGATCATCAGCCCCACCCAGAAGAACCCACCCGCGTCCGTGGCGACGGCGTACCAGACGAGCAGGGACATCGTGAGGACGTGACAGACCCGCGCCCCCCAGATCGCCGCCGGGATGCCGAACCGCGCCGGCACCGACATGACACCGATCTCCCGGTCCGTCTCCACGTCCTGGCAGGCGTAGATCAGATCGAACCCACCGATCCAGATGCCGACGGCGAGACCGAGGATCACCGCGTCCCAGGACCAGGACCCGGTGACGGCGAGCCAGCCGCCGACCGGCCCCATCGCCTGGGCGAGCCCGAGGATGGCCTGCGGGAAGTTCGTGAACCGCTTGCCGTACGGATAGACCACCATCGGGATCACCGCGACGGGAGCGAGCGCCAGGCACAGCGGGTTGAGCAGGGCCGCCGAGCCGAGGAACACCACCACCGCGACCAGCGCCCCGGTCCAGGCGTGCTTGACCGACATCGCCCCGGTGACCAGCTCCCGCTGCGCCGTGCGCGGATTGCGGGCGTCGATCTCCCGGTCGATGATCCGGTTGACGGCCATCGCGAAGGTCCGCAGACCGACCATGCAGATCGTCACCAGAAGCAGCCGCCCCCAGTGGATGTTCTTGTCCCACTCGAACATCGCGGTCAGCGCGGCGATGTACGCGAAGGGCAGCGCGAAGACCGAGTGCTCGATCATCACGAGCCGGAGGAAGGCTTTCGTGCGTCCCGGTTGCGGGATCGCGGCGGATGCGGAACTCACTGAGAACCTCCGAAGCTGCCCCGGCCTTCAGACCGGGGAGGGAACAAACTCCTGCGACGCAGGCCGGGGAAAGGCGAATCTCCGTCATGGTGACCCGCCCTCCGGCGCGGTGGCTGAGCGCTCGCCGTCCAAGCGGTACACGATCTCGGAATTGAGGGACCGGCGGGCGGATTTGGCCTGGGCAACCAGCCAGGCGTGTAGGTCGGCAGGGAGCCTGAGCGTGATTCGCACTTCATCAGTCACGCTCCGTATGCTAGTGGTAGCGTGGTGTCATGACGACACCACGCGCGAGGGACGGTGCAGGGCACGCCCGGTACGCCTACCGGCTGCGCGTGTCGTCGACCGCCCACTCGGCACTGCTGACCGAATGGGACCGCTGCCGGTGGATCTGGAACGAGTGCGTCGCCCGCTCCAAAAAGGCCCACCGCATCGAGGAGAAATGCGGCCCCGCCCAGCTGGACAAGATGCTGACCCAGGCCCGCGCCGTCACTCCGTGGCTGGCCGAAGGCAGCTCGGTACCGCAGCAGCAGCTCATCCGCGACTTCGGCAAGTCCCGAGCGAAGGCGCTGAAGGACATCAAGGACCGCCGACCGCAACGGCAGCGGGCCGGTATGCCGAAGTGCAAGAAAAAGCGCGAGGCCGCCCCCACCCTCAACTACACGCGGCGCGGCTTCCGGTTGAAGGACGGACGCCTGCACCTCGCGGGCGGCATCGTCCTGACCGTGGTGTGGTCGCGGGATCTTCCCGCCGATCCGTCCAGTGTGCGTGTGTACCGGGACAGTCTCGGGCACTGGTACGCCTCGTTCGTCGTCCCCGCGGAAGTCCAGTCCCTCCCCTCCGCCGGAGGGGTGATCGGCGTGGACTGGGGCGTGCGCGAGACCGCGACCACCACCAGTGAGGCCCACGACCTCCCCCATGCCGAACATGGCAGGAAGGCCAAGGCCAAGCTGACCCGGTACGACCGGATGATGGCCCGCCGTAAACCCGCCAAAGGGCAGTCGGCCTCGAAGGGCTATCGCACGGCGAAGAAGCTGCGGGCGAAGACGTACGCGAAGATCGCCCGTCAACGGCAGGACGCCGCCCGCAAGTGGGCCAAGCGCGTCGTGACCGACCACGACATCATCGCCGTGGAGGACTTCCGTCCGAAGTTCCTCGCCAAGACGCACATGGCGCGCAAAGCCGCCGACGCGACAATCGGCGCCACCAAGAAGGCTTTGCTGGACATGGGCCGCAAGCACGGGCGGGACGTCCGTCTGGTGCACCCCGCGCACACCACCATGGATTGCGCATCGTGCGGAGCGAGAACCAAGCACGCACTTCCTCTTTCGGAACGTACCTACACCTGCACCGCCTGCGGAGCCGTATCCCCCAGGGACAAGAACTCCGCCCGCGTCATGCTGGTCCGGGCTGGTCTGAACCCGGCTGGTGTCGAGGGCCCAAGACCTCCGGGAGCGTCGCTCCCGGAGGCAGCCTGAGCCAGGAATCCTCTCCCGACGAGAGAGGGGAGCAGTCAAAGTCCGTACTCCTTCCACCGGCGGTCGACCTTCGCCGCCGTCTCCGGGTCGGACAGGACCATCTCGGGCCAGCCGCCGTCCCGTGTGTAGCCCTCCTCGGGCCACTTCCGCGTCGCGTCGATGCCCGCCTTGCCGCCCCAGAACTGCTGGTAGGAGGCGTGGTCGAGGTGATCGACCGGTCCTTCGACGACCGAGAGGTCACGCGCGTAGTCGGTGTTGCCCAGCGCCCGCCAGGCGACCTCGTGCAGGTCGTGCACGTCGCAGTCCGCGTCGACGACCACGATCAGCTTGGTCAGGGACATCATGTGTGCCCCCCAGACCGCGTGCATCACCTTCTGCGCGTGCTTCGGGTACTTCTTGTCGATCGAGACGATCGCGCAGTTGTGGAAGCCGCCGGCCTCGGGCAGGTGGTAGTCCACGATGTCCGGCACGATGATCTTCAGCAACGGCAGGAAGAAACGCTCCGTCGCGCGGCCCAGCGGCCCGTCCTCCGTCGGCGGACGGCCCACGACGATCGACTGGAGCAGCGGCCGACGGCGCATGGTGACGCAGTCGATCCTCAGGGCCGGGAAGGGCTCCTGCGGGGTGTAGAACCCGGTGTGGTCCCCGAAGGGCCCCTCCGGCAGCATCTCCCCCGGCTCCAGCCAGCCCTCGATGACCACTTCGGCCTGCGCCGGCACCTGGAGCGGGACCGTCTTGCAGTCCACCATCTCGATCCGCTTGCCCGCGATGAACCCGGCGAAGAGGTACTCGTCGATGTCGCCGGGGAGCGGGGCCGTGGAGGCGTACGTCACCGCGGGCGGGCAGCCGAAGGCGATGGCGACCGGCAGCCGCTCACCGCGCCGGGCGGCCACCTGGTAGTGGTTGCGGCTGTCCTTGTGGATCTGCCAGTGCATGCCGATGGTGCGCTTGTCGTGGCGCTGGAGGCGGTACAGACCGAGGTTGCGGATCCCGGACTCCGGGTCCTTGGTGTGGGTCAGGCCCAGGTTGAAGAAGGACCCGCCGTCCTGCGGCCAGGTGAACAGGGCGGGCAGCTGGTCGAGGTCGACGTCGTCGCCGGTGAGGACGACCTCCTGGACCGGCGCCTCCTTGACCTTCTTCGGCGGCACATGGGTCATCGCGCCGAGCTTCCCGAAGGCCTCCCGCACCCCCACGAACCCCTGCGGCAGCTCGGGCCGCAGCAGCCCGCCGATCTTGTCGGAGATGTCGCCGTACGACTTCAGGCCCAGGGACTTCAGCAGCCGCCGGTCGGTCCCGAAGACGTTCATGGCGAGGGGCATGGCGGAGCCGCAGACGTTCTCGAAGAGGAGAGCCGGCCCGCCGGACTTCTGTACGCGGTCGACGATCTCCCCGACCTCCAGGTACGGGTCGACCTCGGCCTTGATCCGCTTGAGGTCTCCCTCGCGTTCCAGTGCCCTGAGCAGGGAGCGAAGATCGTCGTAAGCCATGGGGACAAGTATCCCCGAGCCGCTACCCTGACCCCGTCAGGGGCCTGTCACAGGCTCCACACAACGTTCCCTGGGGGGCCAAGAGCACATGTTCCGGCTGCTGATGTACCTGATCCCGCTGGCGCTGACGATCTACGCGTTCATCGACTGCCTCAACACCCCCGAGGACGAGGCCAAGCACCTGCCCAAGATCGCCTGGGTCTTCATCATCCTGCTGTTCTGGATCGTCGGCCCGATCGCGTGGCTGGCGGCGGGCAAGCTGCGCACACCGCCCGCGGGCGGCCGTACGCCCTCGGAGTGGCACCGCAACCACCGCATGGAGTACGTCGCCCCCGACGACAACCCCGAGTTCCTGAACTCCCTCAAGGCCGAGAACAAAAAGGACGAGGCCCTGCTGAAGGACTGGGAGGCGGACCTGCGCCGCCGCGAGGAGGAGCTGAAGCGCCGGGAGGCCGGCGAGGAGCCGAAGGGCGACTGACCGGGGCGGCCCCGCGGCGGACAAGCTGTACGTCGGCGAGGCTCCGGATGCGGACAATGCGCCTCTGTGCCCGAAGGCACCGGAACCGGACACTTGGCTCGCATGACGACTGCACCCGCCGACTCCTCCGGCACCCTCGCCCCCGCCTACGGTGACAAGGTCATCGCCGTCGAGACGGCGGGCTCGGAACCGATCCCCGAAGCGGAACGCCACGGCACCCCGCTCCAGCTGCTGTGGACCTGGGCGTCCCCGAACATCGAGTTCGCGACGGTGTTCATCGGCGTGATCTCGGTCCTGTTCTTCGGCCTGAGCTTCTGGCAGGCCACCGCCGCCATCCTCCTCGGCACCGCCGTCGGCGGCATCACCCAGGGCGTGCTGTCCCTGGACGGGCCGCGCTTCGGGGTCCCGCAGATGGTGATCGGCCGCTTCTCCTTCGGCTACTTCGGCAACATCCTGCCGTCCGCGGCCAACGGTCTGATCGCGGGCGTGGGCTGGTTCGCGGTGAACAGCGTGAGCGCGGCCTTCGCGCTCAACACCCTCACCGGTCTACGGCCGCTGCCGTCGCTGCTGCTCGTGGTCGCGGCCGAGATCGTGATCGGCTTCATCGGCCACAACTTCGTCCACACCTTCGAGAAGTACGCCTTCCCGGCCCTCGCGGTGATCTTCCTGCTGGCCGGTGTGTGGACCTTCAAGGACGCGCACCTGAGCGGCGGCGGCACGGGCGGCGGCATCGGCGGCTTCTTCCTCGCCTTCAGCGCGGCCTGGGGCTACGCGGCCGGCTGGAACCCGTACGCGACGGACTACTCCCGCTATCTGCCGCGCACCGCGAACAAGCTGCGGACGGTCGTCTACCCGGCCGTCGGCCTCTTCGTGTCCGTCGCCGTGGTCGCGATCATCGGCGCGGCCTCGGCGACCATCGTGGCCCCGAAGGACGCCACCCCGACGGCCGCCTTCACCGGCCATCTCCCGGGCTGGCTGGGCGACCTGGTGCTCCTCGCCATCATCCTCGGCGCGATCTCGGCGAACGCCCTCAACATCTACTCGGGCGCGATCTCCATCACCTCCTTCGGCCTGAACCTCCCGACCTGGCTGAGCCGCAGCGTGCTCGTGGTGGTGTCCGGAGTGGCCGGTACGGCGGCGGCGTGGGCCTCGCTCGACGACGCGGGGTCGGCGTACGAGGCGTTCCTGCTGGTGATCGCGTACTGGGTGGCGCCCTGGCTCGGTGTGGTCCTGGTCGAGCGGTGGCTCCAGCGCCGCACGGCGACCGACGAGGAACTCTCCGCCCGCCTGTCCGACCGCACCTTCACCAACTGGCCGGGCCTCGCGGCCCTGCTGCTCGGCGTAGCGGTCTCGGTCCCCCTCTTCTCCAACCAGGAGGACTACGTCGGCTACGTCCCCGACCACTGGCCGTCCTTCGGCGACATCACCCCGGTGGTGGGCTTCGCGGTGAGCGCGGCGCTGTACGCGGCGTTCCGCACCCGCAGGGTCTCAAGCGGCCGGGACTAGGGGGGAGCGCCGGGCGCTGCTGCACCACCCCGAAGCGGGCGCCCGGCAGACCCGGCCCGCCCGGCAGACCCGGCCCGCCCGGCAGCTCTCACTCGCCTCACCACCGAACTGGACGCCCACCGCGAGCTGTTGGGCGACCGCGCGGATGAAGGCCGACGAGGCCTTCGCCCGGCCCGCGGCCGACGCCGCTCGGGCCCGCAACCGCCGCAGCGGCCTGGAGACCCTCATCAGGACGGCCGTCCCGACCGGGGGCGACCTCACCCCGGGTACGGGACGACCTGTCCGACGTGGTCTTCACTCCACGGTGATCGAGTTCAGCTTCTCCCTCAGGTACGCGTGCGAGTCGACCGCCTCGTACGCCACCCGTCCCACCGGCGCCGGTACGGACTCCACCCGCGTGCCCGGGGTGCACTCGCCGAAGTAGACGAGGGACATCAGTTCCTCGGCGGGGGCGTCCGCCGGCGGCGGCAGTACCCGGTGGCGGCCCGAGCGCCAGCGGTCGCCGGTCCAACGGGCCATCAGGTCGCCGATGTTGATGGTGAAGGCGTCGGGGTCGAAGGGGGCGTCCTCCCAGCCGCCCTCGTCCGTGTAGACCTGGAGTCCGCCCTTGCCGGCCTGCCGGTCGAGGATCGTGACGGTCCCGAAGTCGGTGTGCGGGCCGATCCGGAACTGCCCCGGCTCCGGCTCCCCGACGACCTCGGTGCCCGGGTACCAGTTGATGTTGAAGCCGTAGGTCGGATGGTCCATGTGCCGGGAGAAGAAGTCGGGTTCGAGCCCGAGGGCCTCCCCGAGCAGCGACAGCAGCTGCTTCTCCAGCTCCTCCATCCGGTCGAGGTACTCCTCGCAGAGGATCCGCAGCTCGGGCACCTCCTCGGGCCAGACGTTCGGCGCGTACCACTCCGCGTTGACCACCGGGTCCTCGAAGGGCCGGTGCGTCGCGAAGGTCAGCGACTCCTTCAGGTCCGGCGGGGTCTGCGTACCCTCCGAGTAGCCGTTCGCCTCGGCACCGGGCCCGAGCCAGCCCCGCCCGCCGACCTTCGCGGTGTACGGCTGCTTCACGTCCACGGGCATCCGGAAGAATCCACGCGCGGCCTCCCGGATCGCCGATCGCAGCTCAGGCGCCACCCCGTGCCCGGTGACCAGGAAGAACCCGGCGGTCTGGAGCGCCTCGTCGAGCGTGCGGGCGATGGCCGCGCGGGCGTTGTCGTCGCCGTCGGTCCAGGGCCGCAGATCGATGGTGGGAATACGTGGTTTACTCACCGATGTCCTCATTCCACAGAGCGGGGTGCTTCTCGATGAAGTCGGTCATCAGGCCGACGCACTCGGGATCGTCGAGCAGGACGATCTCCACGCCGTGCTCGGCCAGCCAGTCGTGGCCGCCGTGGAACGTGGTCGCCTCGCCGATCACCACCCGGGAGATCCCGAACTGCCGGACCAGCCCGGAGCAGTACCAGCAGGGCGAGAGGGTGGTCACCATCGTCGTACCGCGGTACGACCGCTGCCGCCCCGCGTTGCGGAACGCGTCCGTCTCCCCGTGCACGGACGGGTCGCCGTCCTGGACGCGCCGGTTGTGGCCACGGCCGAGAAGGGTGCCGTCCGCGCCGTAGAGCGCGGCCCCGATGGGGATACCGCCCTCGGCGAGCCCGGCCCGCGCCTCCGCGACGGCGGTGGCGAGCCACGTACGTGCCTGTGCCTGATCCATACCTTCACTCTCCAGTGACGGAAACACGAGGGCAACGTGCGGAAAGTACTCTCCCGGCAGCTCATCACCGGACGAACTGTAGGGAGGCGCGCATGCCCGCACTCACGCTCCGTGAGGTCCTGGACCTCGACCCGGTCCGCGCCGCCGAGCCCGAGCTGCTCGCCGGACACACCGCCCTGGACCGCCCGGTCCGCTGGGTGCACTCCAGCGAGGTCTACGAGGGCGCGAACTTCCTGGACGGCGGCGAACTGCTGCTCACCAACGGCTTCGGACTGACCGACGCAGCCGACGAGGTCCGCCGCCGTTACGTCCGCGAGCTGGCCGCCCGGGGCGTCACCGGACTGGCGGTGGAGGTCGGCCGTTCACTGCCGGCGATGCCGGCCGAGGTGATCGACGAGGCCCGCAGCCGCGAGCTGCCCCTTGTGGCCCTGCACCGGGTCGTGCCCTTCGTACGGATCGCGGAGGCCGCCAACCGGGCGATCGTGGCCCGCGGACTGTCGGCCCGTGCGGTCGTACGGCCGTGGGGCGACGACCACACGGCGGCCCTGCTGGCCGACCTCGCCGACCGGGCGGCACTGAACCAGCCGGAGGTGGAGGCCCGCGCCGCCCTCGCCGGCTTCCACCCGGGCCCCGGCGCCCGTCTGGTCGGGGTCTCGGTCCACGGCGCCCTGGACACCGGCGCGGTGGACCGGGCGGTACGGCTGCTCAGTGGGGCGGCGGTGCTGCGGGCGGCGTTCCCGGGGGACGTGCTGGGGCTGGTCGCCGTACCGGACAGGTACAAGGGCGACCCGGTGAAGGCGGTCCAGGAGGCCTTCGGCACCTCGGCGGACCCCGGCCTCACGGTGGCCGTGGGCCACGCCGTCGCAGGGGAGGGCGGCTGGCTGCGCTGGAGCGACACGCTGCGAGCGGCCCGTACGACCCTGGAACTCGCTCTGACCGTCCCCGCCGCGGAACCCCGGGGGCCCGACGGCCCCCTGGTGACCTCGTCCAGGGCACTGGCCCTGGAACGCGAACTGACCAGAGGCGGCCTGGACGCCAACCGCGAACGCCTCACGGCCCTGGTCCAGCACGTCCTGGGCCCCCTGCTGTCCTGGGAGACGGCGCACCCGAGCAACCTGGTCCGCACGCTGGAGACGTACCTGAGAAACGGCTGCTCCCCTACGCGCACGGCAGCCCTGCTCCACATAGGCCGCCAGTCCCTCTACCAACGCCTGGACAGAATCGAGTCCTTGCTGGGCCTGGAGATAGACGCCCCGGACCTGCTGGGAGAGCTGTTGGCAGCAACATGCGCACACCGGCTGGTGCAGCCCGCTTCAGGGGCGCGGGGAACTGCGCGACCAGCCACAACGGCGCCGCACCCGCCCTACCGCCGAATCGCCTGACGCAACTCGACCAGACTCTTCCCGAGGAAGGGCGCATAGGACGTCACCGTCCGAGGCGTCCGAAGACCTTCCTCCGCCGCGAACACCCGCCGTACCGCCTCCATGGACACCTCCCCGCTCACCACGGGCGCCACCCGGTCACAGATCTCCCGAACCCCGTCCGACAACGGAGTGCCCGGCTCCCCGTCGTCGGCCCCCCACACGTCCCACAGCAGCGTCTCCACCTTGTTCAGCGCCGCGAGATCGAGCCGGATGTTCCCCGCCACGAACCGCTCCCCGAAGAACGGCCCCTCCTCGGGCGCATGCAACCCGAACCGCTTCTCGTCCGCCCCGCCCTCCCGGATCGCCCGCCACGCCTCACCCGCGACGAGAAAACGATCGCGGGGTACGTCCATGAAGTCGAAGTCCACGGGCCAGTTCGCGGTGATCTCGGGATCGGCGAGCTGCGCGTCCGCCAGCAGCCAGCCCCGCGCCTCGTCCCAGTACTCGGTGACGACGTGATCACCGTGGAACCCGCTCGGCGAGAAGTAGTCGGCGAACCCGGACCGTATCCGCGCCGGCACACCCACGTGCCGCAGCAACGAGACGTGCAGCAGCGCGAAGTCACGGCAGATCCCGACGAACCGGTCGCCCGGATCGCGCCGCACGGTCAGCGGCGCGGGGTTCCTGTCGACGACGATGCGCAGGATGTCGTCGATGTACCGGGACTCCGCGTCGCCGTGCAGCCGGTCGGTGGGATGGACGTGCCCGAAGAGCTCGCCCTCGAGCCGATGGATCATCACATCCCTGACGATCCGCGCGAGTCGGGCGGGGTCGGGTGGCGCATCGTCGTACAGCGAGGCCATTTCCCCGGGGGCGGAGAACACGCTCTGCGTGGCGTGGAAGGAGAGGGACACGACGGGCCTCCCGAAGGGCGTCATCGGCCACGTGTTCGAATACGGGCCGGGCGCACCCCACCGTGTCAAAATTCGCCGCCGGCTGTCCAGGAAAGGCGCGCTTCTAGGCGTCCAGGGTCTCCAGCAACCGCTCGAACCGGGCCCGCCAGGCCGGCTCGGTCTCCCCCGACCCCTCGTACTCGTGCGTGAAGCGCAGGACCGACCCCCGGTCCCCGTCCCGCTCCAGGTGGAACCTGATCCGGTCGCCCCGCTCCAGGGTGTACTCGGCGACCCGGTCCACGTCCCACGCGGTGACCTGTCCCGCCCCCAGTCCCGGCAGCACCACGGCACCCCCGAGCCGCGGCTCCAGCACCTCCACGCCGGTCCACCAGCGCGCCAGCCCCTCCGCACTGCCCACCGCGGACCAGGCCCCTTCCATGGGGACCGGCAGCCGCACCAGGAAGTGCAGGACGCGGCTGCTTCCGTGAGTCCGGCTGGTGCCCTGCTCGACGGATCCGGTCATGACACCAGTGTCGCCGAGCGGGGACTCAGACGCCCGCGTACGAGTGCTTGCCGGAGACGAAGATGTTGACGCCGTAGTAGTTGAACAGCCAGCAGCCGAAGGCGATCATCGCCAGGTAGGCGGCCTTGCGGCCCTTCCAGCCGGCGGTGGCGCGGGCGTGCAGGTAGCAGGCGTAGGCGACCCAGGTGATGAAGGACCAGGTCTCCTTCGGGTCCCAGCCCCAGTAGCGGCCCCACGCGTCACCCGCCCAGATCGCGCCCGCGATGATCGTGAACGTCCACAGCGGGAAGACGGCCGCGTTGACGCGGTAGGCGAACTTGTCGAGGCTCGCGGAGGCCGGCAGCCGGTCGAGGACGGAGTTCGCGAACCGGCCGGGCGTGCCGCCGTTCGCGATCTTGTTCTCGTAGCTGTCCTTGAAGAGGTACAGGATCGTGGCGACCGCGCCGACGTAGAAGACCGCGCCGCAGAAGATCGCGGTGGAGACGTGGATGTACAGCCAGTAGGAGTGAAGGGCGGGAACCAACTGGTCGCTGGCGGTGTACAAGACAGTGACGGCGAGGCCGAGATCGAGGAGGACCGTGGTGACCAGGAACAGCCCGAGCCAGCGCACGTTCTTCTTCAGGGCCAGCAGCCCCAGGTACACGGCGACGGCCACCGTGGAGAAGGTGATGTTGAACTCGTACATGTTGCCCCAGGGCGCCCGCTCCACCGAGGCCGCGCGGGCCACCACCCCGGCGAGCTCGACGAGAAAGGCGAGCACCGTGAGGGAGATGGCGATACGCCCGTAGAGGTCGCCCTGCTCGTCCCCGCCGTGCGCCCCGGGCCCGTCGGGCACGTCCCGCGAACCGGTGGCCGACCGCACCACGACCTGCGGCCGCTCCAGTACGGCGGTGCTGCCGCCCTGGTTCACGGTGACGGCCGGCGCCTTCTTGGCCTGGGTCTTCTTGGCGTCGGCGGTGAGCGCGGCGGCGGTGCGGCCGACCTTGCTGCGGCTGCCGAAGAGCCACTCCGCGATGTACGCGAAGAAGGCCAGGGTGTAGACGGCCATGGAGGAGTAGATCAGCGTGTTGCTGATGTTGGCGAGGTGTTCGTTGGTGGCGGTGGCCAACTCGGTTGCGGCGGCGAGAGTCACTTCTCAGCCCCTTCGGAGGGTGCTTCTTGGGGTTCGGGGGTGGATTGCTCGGGTTGCGGCTGCGGGTCTGTGGGAGCCGGGGACTGGTCGTACAGGGTTCCCGCCAGCTCGCCCAGCTCCTCCGGTACCTTCGCCGACTCGCTGCGGCCCAGTCCGGCCATCTCCACGACCGTCACACCGTCGTCGCCGCGCACCGCCCGCACCCACACCCGGCGGCGCTGGATGAACAGGGACGCGGCGAGGCCGAAGATCGCGGTGAGGGCGCCGGCGAGGGCCCAGCCGCTGGCGGGCTGCTGGACGACCTGGAAGTTCGCCCACTGCTTGGTGCCGTCGTAGGTGATCGAACCGGCGCCGTTCGGGAGCTGCATGGTCTCGCCGGGCCTCAGGTTCTCCCTGAGCTCCTGGCCCTTGGCGTCCTTGAAGTCCTTCACGTGCGACTTGTCGAGCTGGTACACGCTCTGCGGGATGCCCGAGTTGACGCCGAGGTCACCGTGGTACGGCGTGAGGTTGAGCACCGGGTTGGTCAGGGCCGGGAAGGTGGAGGCCGTCTCGCTGCCCTTGGTGTAGGTCGGGATGAAGAAGGCCGAGATGCCCAGCTGCTCGGAGACGCCCTTGGCGTTGCGGTAGCCGTCGAGGACCTTGATCACTCCGGTGGAGGTGACGTTGGAGTCGAGCGGCAGCATCGCGACCGCGTCGTGGAAGACGACGTTGCCCTTCCCGTCCCGGACCGTGATGAGGGGGGCGTAGCCGTGGGCGGTGAGATAGACCTTCGCGTCGTCGATCTCCAGCGGCTCGTTGACCTTGACGAGGGTCTTCTGGTCCTTGCCGTAGGCGCCCTTGCTGTAGGTGATGGCCGCCTGGTAGAGGCGCGGGGTGCCCTTGTTGGGGCCGCTGGTCTCGTAGGTGCCGGTGAACTTGTTCAGGGTGAAGCTGAACGGCACCAGGTCGCCGGTGTCGAAGAGGTTGCCGGACTTGAAGTCGTCGTAGGAGATGAGGGTGTTGGAGAAGCCGTCGCCCTCGACGACCAGCTTGTTGCCCTCGGACTTGAAGAGCTGGCCCCAGGCGAAGGCGGTGAGCAGCACGATGAGCGCGATGTGGAAGGCGAGGTTGCCGACCTCACGGAGGTAGCCCTTCTCCCCGGCGACGTTGTCACCGACGAGGTGGGCGCGGAACCGCTTCTTCTTCAGCAGGGCGAGTGCGGCCTCGCGGACCTGCTCGGGCTCGGCCTCGGTGCGCCAGGTGGTGTAGGCGGGCAGCCGGGTCAGCCGCTTCGGGGCACCCGGCGGCCGGCTGCGCAGCTGCCCGACGAACTGCCAGGTGCGGGGCACGATGCAGCCGATGAGGGAGACGAACAGCAGGATGTAGATCGCGGAGAACCACACCGAGCTGTAGACGTGGAAGAGGCCGAGCTTGTCGTAGACGTCCCCGAGGGTGGGGTTGTTCTTGACGAAGTCGGCGACCTTGGTCGCGTCGGTGCCGGTCTGCGGGATGAGCGAGCCGGGGATCGCGCCGAGCGCCACCAGCAGGAGCAGCAGCAGCGCGACCCGCATCGAGGTCAGCTGGCGCCAGAACCAGCGGGCCCAGCCGATGACGCCCAGGGAGGGCAGGTTCGGCGGGCCCTCGACGGGCGCGGTGGACAGCTGGGAGCCGGCCGCGCCGAGGTCCTGGTCGCCGGCGGAGGCGTCCGGGCCGCGGGAGGTGTCGTCCGGGGCACCGGAGGTGTCGGAGGCGGCGGGTGTGGTCTTGCTCATGGATCAGATCCCCACAGAGAAGCCGGCGGACCAGGACTGGAGGTCCTGCACGAGGCGGTCCCACACGCCGGTCAGCAGCAGCAGTCCGGTCACGATCATCATGGTGCCGCCGATGCGCATGACCCAGACGTAGTGGCGCTTGACCCAGCCGAAGGCGCCGAGCGCCTTGCGGAAGGCGACCGCGGCGAGCACGAAGGGCACTCCGAGGCCGAGGCAGTAGGCGACGGTCAGTATGGCACCGCGGCCCGCGCTGCCCTGCTGGGCGGAGAGGGTCAGCACGGAGGCGAGGGTCGGGCCGATGCAGGGGGTCCAGCCGATGCCGAACAGCGCGCCCAGCAGCGGGGCGCCGACCAGGCCCATGGCGGGCTTGTTGTGGAAGCGGAACTCCCGCTGGGTCATCCAGGGCATCAGGCCCATGAAGAAGACACCCATGAGGATCATGAGCACGCCCAGCACCTTGGACAGCACGCTCTGGTTCTCCTGGAGCGTCTGGCCGAAGTAGCCGAACAGCGCCCCGCTGGAGACGAACACCACGGTGAAGCCGAGCACGAACAGGGAGGCGCCCGCGACGATACGGCCGCGCCGGGCCTCGGCCAGGTCGGTGCCGGTGACGCCGGTGACGTACGACAGATAGCCGGGGACCAGCGGCAGGACGCACGGCGAGAAGAAGGAGACGAGGCCGCCGAGCACCGCGATGGGCAGGGCGAGGAGCAACGCCCCGTTGAGGACGGTGCCGTTGTAGCCGGTCTCGGCGGCGAGCGTGACGACTGCGCTCACGTCACTTCTCCGCGAGGACCGGGTCGATCATCTTGCGCAGCTTGCTCTCGCTGAGCGCGGCCAGTGAGCGGGCGGCGATCTTGCCGTCCCGGTCGATGACGAGCGTGGAGGGCACGGCCTGCGGGTTGAGGGTGCCCTTCTGGAAGCGGAGCATCAGCTTGCCGGTCGGGTCGTACAGGCTGGGGAAGGTGATGCCCATGTCCGTCTCGAAGGCGCGGGCGTTCTTGATGCTGGTGTCGCGGGTGTTGATGCCGACGAACTGCACGTCCTTGCCCTTGAGCTCCTTGGAGACGGTCTCCAGGTTGGGCGCCTCGGCCCGGCAGGGAGCGCACCAGGAGCCCCAGATGTTCAGGACGACGATCTTGCCCTTGAAGTCGGCGACGTCGAGCTGCTTGCCGTCGACGGTCTTGCCGGACAGGTCGGGGGCGGTGCCCCGGTCGCCCTGCTTGGCGGTCGAGATGCCGTCGGCGCCCATGATGAAGTTGGTGTCGCCGCCTCCGCCCGAGGTGCCGCCCGAGCTGCACGCGGACAGGATCAGCGCCGCGGCCGCGGCACCCGCGGTGAGCAGGCTGGCACGGACTCGGGAGCGGCTACGGCTGGCGGCACTCATGTGAAAAGTTTCGCATGCCCGTTCCGGGGATCTCGGGCACCCCCCTTGCGGGCGGAAACCCGCATTTCAGGCAGCGTTTGCGGAGGATGTCGAGGACGGGTTTCCGGAGGGCGTCGAGGTGCCCTTCAGGAAGGTGTTCCAGCCGCCGGCCGGCCGCTGCCCGACGTCGAGCGTCCGCAGCCGCGCGAGCACCTCCGGCTTCTGGACGTCCATCCAGTCGACGAATTGCCGGAAGGAGACCATGCGGATGTCGGCGCCCCTCTCCTTCTCCCGCGCGATGTGCGTGAGGGCCTGTTCCACGGCGTCCATGTAGATGCCGCCGTTCCAGTGCTCGAAGTGGTTGCCGACGAAGAAGGGGGCGCGGTTGGTCTCGTAGGCGCGCTGGAAGCCGGCGATGTAGGCGCCCGCGGCCTGCTCGCGCCAGGCCGGGTAGTTGTAGGCGGGCGCGTTGGTCGAGTTGATCGACTGGTTGGCGAGCATGTTGTAGTCCATGGACAGGACCTCGAAGCTGCGGCCGGGGAACGGTATCGCCTGGAGGGGCAGGTCCCATATCCCGTTCGTCTTCACGGGCCAGACCTGGCGGCCGCCGGGCGAGGAGGCGTCGTAGCGCCAGCCGAGCGCACGGGCGGTGGGCAGCAGGTTGTCCTGGCCGAGGAGGCAGGGGGTGCGGCCGCCGACGAGTTCCTTGTCGTAGTCGAAGGGCAGGGCGGGCAGATCGGTCCAGCCGGTGTTGGTCCGCCACTGCTTGACGAAAGCTTTCGCCTGCTGGATCTCCGAGCGCCACTGCGCCGGCGTCCAGTGGGCGACGGTGCCGTAGCCGCCGCAGAAGTGGCCGTTGAAGTGGGTGCCGATCTCGTGCCCCTCCAGCCACGCACGCCGGACGTTGGCCAGGGTCGCCCTGACGTGCTCGTCGGTGAGGTAGCCGATGTCGGAGGCGCCGCGGGGGTTGTTCGGGGGGTCGTAGAGCCGCTTCTTCGACTCGGGCAGCAGATACAGCCCGGAGAGGAAGAAGGTCATGTGCGCGTCGTGCTTCCTGGCGAGGTCGAGGAAGCGCGGGAAGAGCCCGTTGCCGACCTCGCCGGCGCCGTCCCAGGAGAAGATCACGAACTGCGGCGGGGTCTGCCCGGGCTCCAACGGCACGGGCTTGCCGGGCTGGTGGGGCTGCCTGCCGGTGAAGGAGGTGGAGCCGTCACCGATGGGGCGGACGGTGACGGGCTTCTTGCTCGGCTTGGCCCCGGCGGCGTGGGTCGCCCCCTGCGAGGGGGTGAGGTTTCCACACCCCGAGAGTCCTACGGCGGCCGCGGCCCCCGCCCCGAGCCCGAGCGCACCCCTTCGACTGAGAGTGGCCATGTTTCCCCGATTCGTCACGTTCTCTGGTGGTCACCCAGTCAGAGGAGACGAGGAGGGGGGAAGGTTCCGGCACTATTTGCGGATTGGGTAACAGAAGCGCGCCCCACAGGGGCGCGGGGCTGTTTCGACATGCGGCTCCGCCGCGTGGGCGCGACCAGCCACAACAGCCCCGCAGTCCCCCACGAACCGCTAGGCCCCGAACGCCTTGGACTTGCCCTTCACCGGCTTGGCGCCCGCCCGAAGATGAACCGGCACCAGATCGATCGCGGGCTCGCTGTACCCCACGGACACGATCCGGTCGCCCTGATACGTGAAGGACGTCAAAGAGGCCAGCGTGCACTGCCGCCGCCGCGGATCGTGCCACAGCCGCCGCTTCTCGACCCACGACCGCACGATCCAGATCGGCAGCTGGTGACTGACGAGCACGGCCTCATGCCCCCGCGCCCGGTCCCGCGCCGCGTCCAGCGCCCCCTTCATCCGGACGACCTGGTCGACGTACGGCTCCCCCCACGACGGCTTGAAGGGGTTGACGAGGTGCTTCCAGTTCTCGGGGTTCTTCAGCGCGCCGTCCCCGACCCCGAAGGTCTTGCCCTGGAAGACGTTCTCGGCCTCGATGAGCCGCTCGTCGGTGGCGATGTCGAGCCCGTGCGACTTGGCGATCGGCGTGGCGGTCTCCTGCGCCCGCTCCAGCGGGGACGCGCAGACGTAGGTGATGTCCCGGGGGGCGAGGTGCTCGGCGACCCGGTCGGCCATCTGCCGTCCGAGTTCGGAGAGGTGGTAGCCCGTGAGACGGCCGTAGAGGACCCCGTCGGGGTTGGCGACCTCGCCGTGCCGCATCAGGTGGACGACGGTGATGTCGCTGTCGGTCGAGTTGCTCATGCTGCCGTGGCCTCCGCCGCCGCTCGGGCCGCCGCCGGAAGGGCGTCGGCGATCCGCTGAACCGCCTGTTCGTCGTGGGCCGTGGAGACGAACCAGGACTCGAAGGAGGACGGCGGCAGGTAGACGCCGTTCTCCAGAAGGGAGTGGAAGAACGCGGTGAACCGGAAGGACTCCTGCGCCCTCGCGTCCTCGTAGTCGCGCACCGGCCGGTCGGTGAAGAACACCGAGAACATGTTGGAGGCGTTCTGGAGGGTGTGGGCGACCCCCTCCTTGCCGAGCGCCTCGGTGACCAGGGACTGGATCTGCCGGGACACGGCGTCGACCTTGTCGTAGGCCGCGTCGTCGAGGAGCCGCAGCTGGGCGAGGCCGGCGGCGGTGGCGACGGGGTTCCCGGAGAGGGTGCCGGCCTGGTAGACGGGCCCGGCGGGCGCGAGGTGCGCCATGACGTCGGCGCGGCCACCGAAGGCGGCGGCCGGGAAGCCACCGCCCATGACCTTCCCGAAGGTCATGAGGTCGGGCCGGACGCCGTCGATGCCGTACCACCCGCTCCGGCTGGTCCGGAACCCGGTCATGACCTCGTCGGAGATGTAGAGGGCGCCGTTCTGGGCGCAGGCGTCCTTGAGGCCCTGGTTGAAGCCGGGCAGCGGCGGCACGACGCCCATGTTGCCGGGCGAGGCCTCGGTGATCACACAGGCGATCTCACCGGGGTGCCGGTGGAAGGCCTCGTGGACGGCTTCGAGGTCGTTGTACGGCAGCACGATCGTGTCGCCGGCCTGGGCACCGGTGACGCCGGGGGTGTCGGGGAGCGCGAAGGTGGCGACACCGCTGCCCGCGGCGGCGAGGAGGGAGTCGACGTGGCCGTGGTAGCAGCCGGCGAACTTGATGACCTTGGTGCGCCGGGTGAAGCCGCGGGCGAGGCGGATCGCGGACATGGTGGCCTCGGTCCCGCTGGAGACGAGCCGCACCTGGTCGACGGGCTCGACGCGGGCCACGATCTCCTCGGCGAGCGCGACCTCGCCCTCACCGGGGGTGCCGAAGGAGGTGCCCTTGGACACCGCCTCCTGGACGGCGGCGATCACCTCGGGGTGGGAGTGCCCGAGGATCATGGGGCCCCAGGAGCAGACGAGGTCGACGTACTCGCGCCCGTCGGCGTCCGTCAGGTACGGGCCGGTGCCGGACACCATGAAGCGGGGGGTGCCGCCCACGGCGCGGAAGGCGCGGACCGGGGAGTTCACGCCGCCGGGTGTGACGGCCGACGCGCGGTCGAACAGGGCCTGCGAGACAGGCGCGTCGTACGAATAGGGCAATTCACTCATAACTTGCGGCTACTCCGACCTTCTCCGGTTTGTTCGGCTTTCTCGGACTCCGTTGCCGGTGACCACCTCAGGGTAGGCCAGCCCTCGCAAGCGCCCGGTCCCCGACGATCTGCGAAACTGGATGCAGATACACACAGCTCACGGGGACGATGGCGCGCAGCCGGTTGTTCAGGGGCTGCGAAGATCCTGCGGACAGGTGTTTCAACGCACGTTTCGGCGGGCGGCCGTGGGGGAGGTCACTGACACGATGATCGGGTTGCGCGGCGGGGCCTGCGCGTCCTAGAAAAGCAGTCGGGTGGAGATATGCATCGCGGTGGCGGACTGGGCGAGGGGACTGACGACCTGGGTCCTCGACGTGCCCGGCGGGGGAAGCACCGACGCGAGGCGGAGGAAGCCGGCGAGACGCGTCCGGGACATGGCGCCGTGGCGCCGGGTGAGTCGGATCGCGACGAGCGACGTATCGAACGTCGTATCGATCCGTTGACGGCGGGAAGCAGGAATGGTGGTCGGGTGGGGGTGACGTACAAGTACTTCGGCGCGCCCGACGGCGCGACCGCGGCCCGTGTCCCGATCTCGATGCGCCCCGAGGAACTCGGCGGCGACGAGCTGGGCATGAACGGCATGTTCACCAAGATCAAGCCGGAGACCATGGCGGCGATGGTCCTCACCGGCATAGAAGGCGTCCCCCTCCACAAGGTCCCCCCGCTCGAACTGGTCGTCCTGCACCCCGACTACGCGGTGGTCAAACTCCCCATGACGGTCGTGGACCCGCTGCGCGGCATAGGCGAGGAAGCGGTGGGCGCGGCGGCCTTCATCTGGTCCACGGTCCCGGACCGGGGAGGCCCCCGGGACGCGTTCAACGTCTACCAACTGCTGCACGAGTGGCAGGACTTCAGCCACCGCTTGCACGAGGCGGGGCACCAGCCTTATTGCCTGGTGTGGCCCTGAGCCGGAGTTTCTTCCAGGGCCACCCCTATACCACCTCGACTTGCATCACTTGGTGGTCACGTTGAAAAAGCTCAAGGACTGACCGGTCCGCTGGATGATGTCTCTCAACGCCGACCAGGGGGAACAGCAATGAGAGACGACGAATTCGCGGCCATGAGGGACTTCCTCCGGGCACGTCTTGACGAGGAAGTGACCGCGGCTCGCGCACTGAAGCCCGGCAAGAACCAGAACGTGGCGATGTTGCAGGCCCGGGTCCTCGCCGACGTGGAGGCGAAGCGGCGGCTCGTCGACTGGGTGGAGGAGATGCCGCGGATGGTGGAGGACACTGAGGTGCGTGTCCTCTGGAAGAGGGTGGTCGGGCAGGTGTGGGCCGGACTCTCGCGGGACTCCCGTAGCCCGGTGATCCGCGAACTCGTCGCGGCGTACGACGGCCACCGCGACTTCCATCCCGCGTGGCGACTGGTCGAGGCCGCCCAGGACAAGTAGGGGCCGCGGGGGGGCATTCCCAGCCCCCCCCGTCGACCGCCTACCTGGAACCGCTGGCCGGCCCCATTCCGGAGTGGCTGACGATGTCTCCGCCGGTCTGTTCGCGGAACTTCTTCAGGGCGTCGATCTTCGCGCTGATGATCCAGCGCGAGCCGACGAGGAAGTCCGCCCGGTACGCGGAGGCGGACTCCAGCCAGGCCTCCTTGAACCGCTCCTCGGGGAAGGTGGTGATGAGGTAGTCGACGTCCTTGGTGTGGCAGACACCCTGGCGCAGTTCGTCCGCCTCGATGCGGATCCTGGGCTTGCAGCCCGTCAGCCCCGCGATGACCTCGACCTTCGCGGGCGCCACGACTCCCGCCCGCACGGCGGAGATCGCGGGGCTCTTCGACGCCTTGCGCTCACCGGCCGACTCGTCCGCCCCGCCGCAGGCCACGGTCAGCGGCATCAGGGCGAGCCCGGCCCCGACGGCCGCGCCTCGGGCCAGTCGGGCGGCGGCGGGGGTACGGCCGGTGCGTGACGGCGGCTGGATGAGGGGCACGTCGCTTTCTCCGTATCCGGGCACTGGCTGCCCGATCGGGGACAGACGGTCACCCCGGGGTACGGGTGAACACGGACGCGCGTTCACCCGCTGTCCCGTCGCAACCCCCGCCGCACCCCCACCCGTCAACCAACCTCCCCCGGCACCTCCTTCATCTCATCCACCACCGCCCGCCGAGTGATCGCGACCGTGAACGTCACCGTCCCCTTCTTGAACGTGTCGCTCGGCTCGACCTGGACATTGCGCTCCCCCAGGAACGCGTACGTCTTCCTGTCGAAGATCCACTCCGTGCGCTGCCCGCTCTGCTCGTCGAGCCGCGCGATGGCGACCCCGTGGCGGCCGACCGCGTCGACCGCGTCGTCCACCGCGACGACCCCGGGGATCTCGGCGGCGGCCTTGTAGAGCGCGGCGGTCAGCTTCGGGGGCGGGTAGCTCTCGGTCAGCAGGTCCCCGATGGCGACGAACGCGGCCTGGTCACGAGGGACTTCGGGGTCCCGGACGGCGTCCGACTCCTGGTAGATCTTCCGCAGCAGGGCCGCCGGGTCGGTGGGCAGCGTCACCAGCCGGTCGTAGGCCGAGCTGAGCGGGTTCGGGCCGGCCAGGGTGATGCCGTCCTTGCCCGTGTTCCCGGGCTCGATCAGCCAGCCGTCGCGGCCGTCGGGGGACTGCCAGACCTGACGGGAGTGCAGCTTCTCGCTGACCACCGTGGTCTTGTCGTCGACGGTCTTGGGATACGTGCTGGCGACCTTGGACGCGATGTAGAGGAACTGGTCGTCCCGCACGCCGGGTTCGGAGGTGTCGGCGGCGGCCAGGGAGATGTGGTCGAGCAGCGGCTCGGCCCCCCGGGCGTCGACGGCGCCGATCCGGGTCGTCAGCGCGGGCCCGGTGGCCAGGCCGGCGCCGGAGTCCCCGCTGCCGCTCAGGGCGAGGCCGCCCACCACCGCGCCGGCCAGCGCGCAGGCCAGCGCGGGCAGCAGGACCGCGCGGCGCAGGAACGGGTTGCGGCGCACAGGTACGGCAGGGGCGGCAGGGGCCGTACGGAGTTCTTCGCGGATCCGGGCCATCATCTGCTCCTTGTGGAACTGGTGGCGGCCCGCCGGCAGATCCCGCTCCACGGCGGACACGAGACCCCGGGTCTCCGTCCACTCGGCCGGGTGCGGCTGGGAGGGGCTGGCGTTCATCGGTTTCCTTCCTGTGCGGACCGGATCACGTACTCGCGATCACCCTTTGCCTGCCGGTTCGTCCGGGTGAGTTCCCGTTTTTCTCGGGCGAGTTGGGCCAGTTCCGCCTCGGCCAGCTTCCGCAGCCGACCGCGGGCCCGCGAGAGCCGGGAGCGGACCGTGCCGACCGGGATGCCGAGGGCGCGGGCGGCGTCGGCGTACTCCAGGCCCTCCCACAGGCACAGCACGAGGACCTCGCGTTCGGGGCGTCTGAGTGCGGCGAGCGCGGTCACGGTGGCGGCGATCCGGCGCCGGTCGTCCACCCGCCCCGCGGTCTCCTCCGCGTGGTCGGCGACCTCCGCGACACCCGCCGCGGCCACCGCTCCGGCCGCCGCGCGGTAGCGCCGGTTGCCGCGGCAGTGGGAGCGGGCCACGTTGGTGGCGATGCCGAGCAGCCACGGCCGCAGCGAGCCCCCGTCGGCGTCGACGGAGGTCCGGCGCCGCCAGGCCTCCATGAAGGTGGCCGACATGACGTCCTCGGCCACGGACCAGTCGGCGGTCAGCCGGAAGGCGTGGTTGTACACCGAGCGGGCGCACTGGTCGTAGAGCTCCGCGAAGGCGTCCGGATCCCCGGCCCGTATCCGGGTTCGCATATCTGTGGTCACGTCCTCAACTGCGCGTCCGGATCGCCGAGTTCCCGTGACACCCGTCACACACGCCTCTCCATCCCAACCAATGTTGTGCACTTTATTGACGGCAGTCACCAGACAGCCTAATTTCGCGGTGTCCTCCTTCCCCCGCTCAGAGGAGACCGCGATGCCCCCGTCCCCCACCGCATCCGCCCGGACCCGCCAACTCCGCCGAGTCGCCCTCTCCGGCCTGCTCGGCACCGCCGTCGAGTTCTACGACTTCCTCGTCTACGGCACCGTCGCCGCCCTCGTCTTCGGCGAACTGTTCTTCCCCGGCGCCGACCCCGCCGTGGGCACCATCGCCGCGTTCGGCACCTTCGCCGCCGGATACGTGGCCCGCCCCATCGGCGGCATCGTCTTCGGGCACTTCGGCGACCGCCTCGGCCGCAAGAGGATGCTGCTGCTCACCATGGGCCTGATGGGCGGCGCCAGCTTCCTCATCGGCCTGCTGCCCACGTACGACACCATCGGCGTCTGGGCGCCCGTCCTGCTGATCACCCTGCGGGTGCTCCAGGGCATCGCCATCGGCGGCGAGTGGGGCGGCGCGACCCTGATGGTCGTGGAGCACGCGGGCGAGCGGCGCCGCGGTCTGTGGTCCAGCTTCACGCAGATGGGAGCCCCGCTCGGCTCCCTGATCTCCGCCGCCGTCGTCGCCCTGGTCTCCACCCTCCCCAAGGACCAGTTCGCGGCGTGGGGCTGGCGGGTGCCGTTCCTGCTGAGCGTGCTGCTGCTCGGCGTCGGCCTGTTCGTCCGCCTCCAGGTGGTCGAGAGCCCGCTGTTCGCCGAGGTGAAGAAGGAGCGCGCCGAGTCCCGGCTGCCGATCCTCGACGTCCTCAAGCGCCCCCGTCCCGTCCTGCTGGCCTGCGGTGTCGGCATCGGCGCCTTCACCGCCCAGTCCCTGCTGACCAGTTACCTGATCTCGTACGCCACCGGCATCGGCTACCCCCGCCCGCAGGTGCTCACCGCGCTCACCGTCTCCGCCGCGGTCGCCCTGGTCGTGCTGCCCTGCGCGTCCGCGCTCTCCGACCGGATCGGCCGCCGCCCGGTCGTCCTCGTCGGCGCGATCCTGTCCGCGGCGACCGCCTTCCCGGTCCTCGCGCTGGTCGACTCCAGGTCGTCGGGCTCCCTGATCCTGGCCGTCGTCATCGGCCACGGCATCTCCCAGTCGCTGATGTACGGCCCGCTCGGCGCCCTGTTCAGCGAGATGTTCGGCACCAGGGTCCGCTACACCGGCGCCTCCCTCGGCTACCAGGGCGCCACCCTGGTCGGCGCCGGCTTCTCCCCGCTGATCGCCGGGAGCCTGGTCGCGGGCAGCGGCAACGGCACCCCCGTGGCCCTGCTGCTGTGCGGCGGCTCGCTGATCACCGCGCTGACGGTGTTCCTGGTCCGCGAGACGAGCCGCGGCTCCCTCGCCGACCCCGCCTCCGAACTCCCCACCACCCCCCACACCGAGGAGATCACCGCATGAGGCACGGCACCCGCGTCGCCTGCTCGGCAGCCCTCCTGCTCACCCTCACCACCGCACCCACCGCCATGGCGACGGCCACCGCGACACTCCCCGGCACGGCGACGGCCACCCCCGCCACCACCCCACTCCCCGCCACGGCGACGGCCACCCCGCCCACCACGCGCGTGGAGGGCACGCTCCCCTCCGGCGCCACCTACCTCATGGACGTCCCCACCACCTGGAACGGCACCGTCCTCCTCTTCAGCCACGGCTACACCTCCGGCCCCGCCAACCCCGCCCAGGACGCCCCCGACGACGCCACCAAGACCCTGCTCCTGCAAGGCGGTTACGCCCTCGTCGGCTCCTCGTACGCCACCACCGGCTGGGCCGTCACCGACGCGGTCCCCGACCAGCTCGCCACCCTCAAGGCCTTCACCGCCCGCTTCGGCCAGGCCTCCCGCACCCTCGCCTGGGGACGGTCGTACGGCGGCCTGGTCACCACGGCGATCGCCGAACGCCACCCGGACGCGATCGACGGCTCTCTCTCCCTGTGCGGCCTGGTCCAGGGCGGGATCGCCAACTGGAACAACACCCTCGACCCCGCCTTCGCCCTCAGGACGCTCCTCGGCTCCGACGTCCCCCTCGTCGACCTGCCGACCCAGGCGGCTGCCACCGACGCGGCGAACACCCTCGCCGCCGCGGTCGACTCCGCCCAGTCGACGGCCGAGGGCCGGGCCCGGATCGCCCTCGCCGCCGCCCTCCACAACATCCCGGTCTGGAACGCGCCCACCCAGACCCGCCCGGCCGCCGACGACTGGGACGCCCAGCAGGCCAACCAGTACGACGCGGTGAAGGGCCTGCTGCGGATCGCCGCCTTCAACCGGCGCCAGGAGGCCGAGGTCCGCGCGGGCGGCAACATGTCCTGGAACACCGGCGTCGACTACGCCCGCCTGCTCGCCCGGTCCTCCGTCCGCAAGGAGGTCACCGCGCTCTACAAGAAGGCCGGCCTCTCCCTGGGCAAGGATCTCGCGGCGCTGAACCGCGCCCCGCGCATCGCCGCCGACTCCAAGGCCGTCGCCTGGATGAGCGCCACCAGCAGTTTCACCGGCGTTCTGACCAAGCCCCAGCTCTCGGTCCACACCATCGGCGACCCCCTGGTCCCGGTCCAGACGGAGAGCGCGCTGAAGCGGGCGGTCACGGCGGCCGGTTCCGGCCCCCTGCTGCGCCAGGCCTACGTCGACAACGCCGGCCACTGCACCTTCAGCCCCGCCGAACAACTCGCCGCCCTCCACACCCTGGAGGACCGCCTGACCACCGGCACCTGGCGGGGCACCGACCCGGCGTCCCTCAACGCCCGCGCCACCGCCGCCGACCCCACCACCCCCACCCGCTACGTCCGGTACCACCCCACCCCCTACCTGCGCCCGTACGACCTTGCCCACCCCGCCGACCGCCGATGACCTCGTACGACCGCCTGCCGCACCCTCGGCGGGCGGTCGTACTCTTGCCCCCGTGGAGGACGACGACATCCTGGACACCGCGGACGGGCCGCAGCCGCGCCCGCAGTCGCTCATGCTCGCCTTCTTCGGCAACCACGTCCTGGAGGAGGGGGACCTGGGCGTCTACTCGGGCAGCATCATCGACGTCCTGGGCCGGGTCGGCGTGGGCGAACAGGCCGTGCGCTCCACCCTGACCCGCATGGTCAACCGGGGTCTGCTCCAGCGTCAGCGCGAGGGACGCAAGATGTTCTTCGGCCTCACCCCGCAGGCCACCCGCGTGCTGATCGACGGCCGTACCCGCATCTGGGAGCAGGGCGCGGTCAACGACGACTGGGACGGCTCCTGGACCCTGCTCGGCTTCTCCCTGCCCGACTCCTGGAAGCGCCAGCGCCACGACCTGCGCTCCCGGCTGACCTGGTCCGGGTTCGGCGCCCTGTACAGCGGGCTGTGGATCGCCCCCGGCGAGGTGGACGTCTCCGCGGTGGTCGCCGAGCTCGGCCTCACCGCGCACGTCAAGATCTTCCACGCGCGGGCCGCCGAGGTGACCGACATCGAGCAGATGATCCGCGACACCTGGGACCTGGAGTCCATCGCGGCCCGCTATGTCACCTTCGACAAGCGCTGGAGCGACCGCCTGGGCCACACCCCCGACGCCGACCCGATCGCCACCCGGCTCCTCCTGGTCAGCGAGTGGCTCTGGACCATCCGCACCGACCCAAGACTCCCGTCCCGCCACCTCCCCCCGGCCTGGCCGGCCCGCACAGCCCAGGAAACCTTCAACGCGGTCGCCAACCAGACCCACCCGGCCCTGAAGGCGGCCCGAACATCCCTGGAGACGACACCTCTACTCCGGGAGCCCGCCTAGGCTCGCCGTGCTCGGGGGTGCCGGGTTCGGTTGTTCGGCGGGCGCGGGTGCGTAGGGGCTGGTCGCGCAGTTCCCCGCGCCCCTGGGGAGTCGCACTCACGCCCGCCACGCTCTCAGGGGCGCGGGGAACTGCGCAACGCCCGCCCCCACGCACCCGCAGACACCCAGCTACCCGTCACCCGTCACCCCACCCACGGTGAACCCGATCACCGTCCCGCCCCCGTCCCGCGAGAACGCGAACGGCGCCCCACCGTGCGACAGAGCCACTTCCCGCACGATCGACAACCCCAGCCCCGACCCCGGCAGGGACCGCGCGTCCGCGGCCCGGTAGAAGCGGTCGAAGACCCGTACGAGGTCGGCGTCGGCGATCCCCGGCCCCCGGTCCAGCACCTCCACCCGCACCGGCCCCGCCGGCGTGAACCCGGACACCGAGATCTCGATCGGAGCGCTGCCGTCCCGGTCGAACTTGGCCGCGTTCTCGACCAGGTTCGACACCGCCCGCTGTAGCATCCCCGCCCGCCCGTCCGTCACCGTCGACCCGCCCGCGTGCACCACGATCTCCCGCCCGGTCCGCCGCCGGGCCAGCCCCGCGACCTCCTCGGCGACATCCGCGAGATCCACCCGCTGCGGCGGCTCGTTGTCCGACTGCCCCGCGGCCAGGTCGACCAGCTCGTTGACCAGGTCGGTCAGCTCCCGCGCCTCCTGCGTGAGATCGGCGACCAGCTCCTCACGCGTCGCCGGCGGCAACTCGTCGATCCGCCGCAGCAGCGAGATGTTCGTGCGCAGCGACGTCAGCGGCGTCCGCAGCTCGTGCCCCGCGTCCTGCACCAGCCGCCGCTGGTCCTCCTCGGACTGCGCGAGCCGCCCGAGCATCCGGTCGAAGGCCCGCCCCAGCCGCCCCACCTCGTCGTACCCGGTGACCGGCACCTCGATCTCCAGCCGCCGGGTCCGGGCCACGTCCTCCGCGGCGGAGGTGAGGATCACCAGCCGCCGCGTGATCCGCCGGGCCAGCCACCAGCCGAACAGCCCGGCCCCGATCACCACCGCGGCCATGAGCAGGAACGTCCGCTGCTGCAACGCCCGCAGCAGATCCTCGGTGTCGCTGAACTCCTGGGCGACCTGCACGGCCCCCCGCCCCCCGCCCAGGGAGACGGTGGCGATCCGGTACACGTCGCTGCCGACCGAGACCTCCTTGTGCAGCACCATCCGCCCGGCGACGCCCTCGCCCGCGATCCGCCGGTCCCCGGAGGTCACCGGCAGCCCCGGCCGCCCGGGGTCGGCGACCGCCCCGGTGGGCCCGAGCACCTGCACGTCCGTACGGGCCGGCCGCACCAGGTCGTGCCCGGGCGCCGAGGAGGAGAAGTCCTCCGGGGTCATCCGGTGCTGGCTCACCTCGTCCCGCAGATCCTGCACGACCTGGTCGAACACGGACTCCTGGTCGACCCGCACCAGACGGGCGGCGGCGCTGTAGGACAGCACGCCGACGAGGACGGTCACCGCGGCCGTCACCGCGGCGAAGGACACCACGAACGTGGTCCGCAGGGACAGCAACCGGGGCCGCGGCCGGGCCCACAGCCGAGCCAGCCGGCCCACTCAGTCCTCCCGGAGCACGTAACCCACGCCGCGCACCGTGTGGATCAGCTGCGGCGCGCCGGGTTCGTCGAGCTTGCGGCGCAGGTAGCCGACGTAGACGGCGAGGTTCTTGGAGCCCGGCCCGAAGTCGTAGCCCCAGATCCGGTCGTAGATCGTCGAGTGGTCGAGCACGATGCCCGCGTTGCGCACGAGCAGTTCCAGCAGCTCGAACTCGGTGCGGGTCAGCTCCAGCTCGCGCGGGCCGCGCCAGGCCCGGCGCGCCTGGATGTCCATGCGCAGTCCGGCCGCCTCGATCCGCCCCTGGGGCAGTTCGGGCGCCGGCGCCTTCGTCACCGCGCCGGGCGCCGGGGCCATCCCGTCGGGGCTGGTCCGCCGCAGCAGGGCCCGCAGCCGGGCGAAGACCTCCTCGACGTCGAAGGGCTTGACCACATAGTCGTCGGCGCCCGCGTCCAGGCCGGCGATCCGGTCCTGGGTCTCCACGAGCGCCGTCAGCATGAGGATGGGGGTGCGGTCGCCCTCGGCGCGCAGCACCCGGCAGACCTGGAGCCCGTCGATCCCGGGCATCATCACGTCGAGGACGAGCACGTCCGGCGGCGTCCGGTGGGCCTGTGCCAGCGCCTCCACTCCGTCGGCGACCGCGGTGACCTGGTAGCCCTCCAGGATCAGGGCGCGCTCCAGGGCATGACGGATGGCGCGGTCGTCTTCGGCGAGCAGCACGTTTTGGGGCACCCCCTCAGTGTGCCGTGCCCGCCGAGTCGTACGACGTGATGAGCAGCTCACCCGGCGCCCTTCTTACTGGCCTCTCACCCCGTCGGACGCAACGCGGCGAGCCGCTCCTCGAAGGGCACGACGTCCTCGAAGCCGTCGGTCGAGGAGCGCGGGGCGGCGACCCCGCGGACCGCCGAGAGCCCGCTCATCAGACCGGCCAGTTCCCCGGCCGCCCGCTCGATGCGGCCGTCCAGCCCTTCCGCGCCCCAGTCCTCCGAGGCGGCGTACACCCCGGTCGGCACGACGACGGCCTTCAGGTAGGAGAAGAGCGGTCGCAGCGCGTGGTCCAGGACCAGCGAGTGCCGGGCGGTGCCACCGGTCGCGGCGATCAGCACCGGCTTCCCGGCCAGCGCGTCCGGCTCGATCACGTCGAAGAAGGACTTGAAGAGTCCGCTGTACGACGCCGAGAACACCGGCGTGACGACGATCAGCCCGTCCGCCCCGGTCACCGCGTCGACAGCGGCGCTCAGCGCGCGGCCCGCGAAGCCGTTGGTGAAGTTGTGCGCGATGTCGACGGCGAGTTCCCGCAGCTCCACGACCTGGACGTCCACCTCGGCGGTACGTCCCACGGCCGCCGCGAGCCGGTCCGCCAGCAGGCGGGTGGACGACGGGACGCTCAGCCCCGCGGACACGACGACGAGCTTCATGCGACGACCTCCTTGTTCTGTGCGGCGTTCTGCGCGGCCTTCTCTGCCTCGGCCAGCAGGGACGCGTGGGTGGGCGCGTCCGGCACGTTCGCCGGGCGGTTCTTGGCGAACTCCTCGCGCAGCACGGGTACGACCTCCTCGCCCAGCATGTCGAGCTGTTCCAGCACGGTCTTGAGCGGCAGCCCGGCATGGTCCACGAGGAACAGCTGACGCTGGTAGTCGCCGGCGTACTCGCGGAACTTCAGCGTCTTCTCGATGACCTGCTCCGGGGAGCCGACGGTCAGCGGGGTCTGGTCGGTGAAGTCCTCCAGGGAGGGGCCGTGGCCGTAGACCGGCGCGACGTCGAAGTAGGGGCGGAACTCACGGACCGCGTCCTGGGAGTTCTTCCGCATGAACACCTGTCCGCCCAGCCCCACGATCGCCTGCTCCGCCGTGCCGTGCCCGTAGTGGGCGTACCGGCTGCGGTACAGCTCGATCATCCGCTTGGTGTGGTCGGCGGGCCAGAAGATGTTGTTGTGGAAGAACCCGTCGCCGTAGTAGGCGGCCTGCTCGGCGATCTCGGGAGACCGGATGGAGCCGTGCCAGACGAACGGCGCGATGCCGTCGAGCGGCCGCGGCGTCGAGGTGAACCCCTGCAACGGGGTCCGGAACTTCCCCTCCCAGTTCACGACGTCCTCGCGCCACAGGCGGCGCAGCAGGGCGTAGTTCTCGATGGCGAGGTTGATGCCCTCCCGGATGTCCTGTCCGAACCAGGGGTAGACCGGCCCGGTGTTGCCGCGGCCCATCATCAGGTCCACTCGCCCGTCGGCCAGGTGCTGGAGCATCGCGAAGTCCTCGGCGATCTTCACCGGGTCGTTCGTGGTGATCAGGGTGGTGGACGTGGAGAGGATGAGCCTCTCGGTCTGCGCCGCGATGTACCCGAGCATGGTCGTCGGCGACGACGGCACGAACGGCGGGTTGTGGTGCTCCCCGGTCGCGAAGACGTCGAGCCCGACCTCCTCGGCCTTCAGCGCGATCGCCACCATGGCCTTGATCCGCTCGCGTTCGGTCGGCGTACGGCCGGTGGTCGGGTCCGGCGTGACATCACCGACGCTGAAGATCCCGAACTGCATGCTCGCTCACCCTCCAAGTAGTTGACGGTTCAACTATAACCGCGTACCTGGAGAACGAGGACCCGGGTCCCCTTATTCCGACGGCTCAACTCGACTCCGCTCCACCGCACCCACCTAGGGGCGCGGGGAACTGCGCGACCAGCCCCCACGCACCCGCAGCCGAACAACGCCCCCCCATCGCCGCTCATCTCACGGAACCAGCACAATCCGCCCCCGCACCCCACCCTTCTCCAACCGGTCATGCGCCTCGGCCACCGCGTCCAGCGCATACGTCTCCGCCACCCGCAGCGTCAGCACCCCCTCATCCACCAACCCCACCAGCTCAGCAAGCCGCGCCCCGTCCGCCGTCACCGACACGGACCCCGTCCGCACCCCCCGCACCGACCCCGGATGCGCCCCCGGCCGTACCCCGACATACGCACCACCGTCCCGCACCCACTCCAGCGCCGCCTCCCCGAGCACCGCCGTGTCCAGTACGGCGTCGTAGGCCCCGGCACCGGGCGCGGTCGTGAACTCCGCGGCCCCCAGCGACCGTACGAACTCCTCGTCCCCCGCCCGAGCCAGCCCGGTCACCGAAACCCCCTGACGCGCGGCGAGTTGCACGGCGAACCCACCGACCGCCCCCGCCGCCCCCGCGACGAGCAGGGACTGCCCAGGCGCCAACTCCAGCAGATCCAGGGCCTGTACGGCGGTCAGCGCGTTCAGCGGCAGCGTCGCCGCGTGTATCGCGTCGACCGAGACCGGCGCCTCGGCGACCGCATCCGCGTCGACGACGACGTACTCGGCATGCGTACCCAGGTCCTTCGTCAGCCCGTGATACAGCGCCACCACCCGCTCCCCCACGCTCCAGGAGCCACCCGCCCCCACCGCGTCCACGGTCCCCGCCACGTCCCAGCCGAGCCCGAGCTCCTTGCCCTCCCCGCCGAAGAACCCGCCCCGGACCCCCAGGTCGACGGGGTTGAGCGTGGCGCCGGCCACCTTGATCCGCACCTGCCCCGCCCCCGGCTCGGGAACCTCCCGCTCCACGACCTCCACGGCCTCGGGCCCGCCGAACGTCCTCACCACAGCAGCACGCATGACTGAGTTCTCCTCATTGGTCACTGTTGGCGCCGGAACCTCCGCCGCCGACGGCAACCCTAGGAAGAGCTACTATCTGCTGGTAAGTAGTTACCTGGAAGTGCGTATGTCCCCCGGAGGTGAGCCATGCCGACCACGACAGCGGCCCAGCGGCGCGAACAGGCACGCGTGGAGTACGACGCGTTCATCAAGGGCTGCCCCACCAACCAGCTCCTGGACCGCCTCAGCGACAAGTGGGTCAGCCTCGTCGTCGCGGCCCTCTCCACCGGCTCCATGCGCTACAGCGACCTCACCCGCAAGATCGCCGGCGTCAGCCCCAAGATGCTCACCCAGACCCTGCGCACCCTGGAACGAGACGGCATCCTCACCCGCAAGGTCACCCCATCGGTCCCGGTACGCGTCGACTACACCCTCACCCCCCTCGGCACCAGCCTGGCGAGCCTCCTGACAGCGGTGAAGACCTGGGCGGAAACCCACATCGAAGAGGTCCACGAGGCAAGAGAGCGCTACGACACCGAGACCGACTGAGTCCTTCCTGCGAGGTGCCGCTGGGGCTCTGTTGATCTCCGGTCCAGTCACCCCGCTCAGGGGCGCGGGGAACTGCGCGACAAGCCCCCACGCACCCGCAGCCAAAACACAACCGCCCCGTCAGAAGTAGTACTCATCCCCACTGTCCAGCACCAACACCCGCTGCCGATCATTCGCCCGGTTGAGATCCACCGTCCCCCCGTCCCACACCGTGTCGATCTCCAGCAACACCTCCGACGGCACCCCCAGCAACCGCACCCGCAGCTCCACCCGCTCCCCCACCGAGTCCGCCCCGAGCGCCCCCACCCGGCACACCACCACCCGCTCCGCCTCCCGAGCACACCCGTCCGGCAACACCTGCCGGTCCTCCAGCGGCTCGGACCACCGCAACCGCACCGTCGCGTCCGGCACCGCCTCCGGCCCGTGATTGCGAGGCGTGAACCGCAGGTCCATCCGCCCACCGGACATGACCGCGACCCCGTGATACGCCAGATCCGCCTCGGCCCTGTCACCGGCGACCGCCGCACCCCCACCCCCCAGAACCGCCACAGCCGCCGCCACCGCCGCACCCGCACCGCACACCGCAAGCACCCGCATGCCACCCACTCCTCGCTGCCGCCGCCCGAACCGCCGTGGTCGCAGGGATGTATCCCACGAACGGCGAACGACAAGGCGCCCTCCATCAGGTGACACCGGTCCCCCAGGGCATGCGAAGCTGACCCGCATGCTCGTAGCCCGCTCCGCCGCCCTCTTCGTCGTGGCCGCCCTCTTCGAGATCGGCGGCGCCTGGCTGGTGTGGCAGGGCGTACGGGAGCACCGCGGCTGGATGTGGACCACGGGCGGAGTCCTCGCCCTCGGCGCCTACGGCTTCGTCGCCACCTTCCAGCCCGACGCCCACTTCGGCCGCATCCTCGCCGCGTACGGCGGGATCTTCGTGGCCGGCTCGATCCTCTGGGGGATGGTGGCCGACGGCTACCGCCCCGACCGCTGGGACATCGCGGGCGCGCTGATCTGCCTCGCGGGCATGGCGGTGATCATGTACGCGCCGCGCGACTAGGACGACCGGGCGCCGTACTCAGGGAGCCTCGTCGGGCAGCAGCCCCAGCTGCCCCAGGAACTCCATCTCGTCGAAGTAGAGCCGGTAGTCCGTGATCCGCCCGTCCCTCACCGTCGCGATGTCCACCCCGCGGATGCTGATCTCCTTCTGCGTCGCGGGCAGCGTCTCCCCGGTCGGCAGCTGGATCGGCCCGGTGTTGCGCCCGTGGTAGACGCCCTCGTCGATGGCGGTGTCCCCGACCTCGTAGGCGTGCAGCGACTCGAACCGGGCGTCCGGCACCGCCTCCGTCATCTGCCGCCAGTACTCGACGATGTGCTCGCGCCCGTGAATCTCCCCCTCGTCGGGGGTGACGGCGACCGCGTCCTCCGCGTACAGCTCGCCGATGGCCTTCAGATCCGGGTGCGTGGTGAGCGCATCGGTGAGCCGGTCCATGACCTCACGCGCTTCTCCCATGATCCACCTCCGTGGTTCAGAGGATCACCCACCTCATTTTCCCACCGGCCCACGATTCGGACCGCCGGAGAGCGGGAGGGGACGCCTGCCTATCCTGGCTGGCGAGGCCAGACCATCCCCGTCCGAGGAGCACCCATGCCCAGCGCAGCGTCCCGCATCGCCGTCGTCACCGGTGCGAGCAGCGGAATCGGCGCCGCCACGGCCCGGCAGCTCGGCGCCGCCGGTTACCGCGTCGTCCTCACCGCCCGCCGCAAGGACCGTATCGAGGCGCTCGCGGAGGAGATCAACGCGGCGGGCCACCAGGCCACGGCCTACCAGCTGGACGTGACGGACCGCGCCGCGGTCGACGAGTTCGCCACGGCCTTCAAGACGATCGGCGTCCTGGTCAACAACGCCGGCGGAGCCCTCGGCGCCGACCCGGTCGCGACCGGCGACCCCGCCGACTGGCGCACGATGTACGAGACCAACGTCATCGGCACCCTGAACGTCACTCAGGCCCTGCTCCCCAAGCTGGAGGCGAGCGGCGACGGCACGATCGTGGTCGTCTCCTCGACGGCCGGCCACGGCACGTACGAGGGCGGCGCGGGGTACGTGGCCGCGAAGCACGGCGAACACGTGCTGGCGGAGACCCTGCGCCTGGAGATCGTGGGCAAGCCGATCCGGGTGATCGAGATCGCCCCCGGCATGGTCAAGACCGACGAGTTCGCCCTGACCCGCTTCGGCGGCGACGAGACGAAGGCGTCCAAGGTCTACGAGGGCGTAGCGGAACCCCTCACGGCCGACGATGTGGCGGACACGATCACCTGGGCGGTAACCCGCCCCCACCACGTCAACGTGGACCTCCTGGTCCTCCGCCCCCGAGCCCAGGCATCCAACACGAAGGTCCACCGCGCCCGATGACCCCGGACAAAAAAGACCCCCACGACGAACGCCACATGTGGTGGTGGCTCGGCTACTTCCTCTTCGGCATCCACATCGTGGCCTTCGTCATGATCTACGCAGCACGACACGCACCGAAGTGAGCTGCCGGATGCCGATGCCCAGCGATCCATGACATGGGCAAGGCCCCCGGTTCCGCCGGGGGCCTCTGGCATCAACCCTTCACACACACGACCTGCTTCAGCTTCGCCACGACCTCCACCAGGTCCCGCTGCTGGTCGATGACCTGGTCGATCGACTTGTAGGCGCCCGGAATCTCGTCCACGACGCCGGAGTCCTTGCGGCACTCCACGCCCCGCGTCTGCTCCTCCAGGTCCCGCGTCGAGAACCGCCGCTTCGCCGCGTTGCGGCTCATGCGCCGACCCGCGCCATGGGAAGCCGAGTTGAAGGCCTTCTCGTTGCCGAGGCCCTTCACGATGTACGACCCCGTCCCCATGGAGCCCGGGATGATGCCGTACTCGCCGGCCCGGGCGCTGATCGCACCCTTGCGGGTGACAAGCAGGTCCATGCCTTCGTACCGCTCACGGCTCACGTAGTTGTGATGACAGCTCACCTCGGGCTCGAAGACCACCTTGGCCTTCTTGAACTCCTTGCGGACCACGTCCCTCAGAAGCGCCATCATGATCGACCGGTTGTACTTCGCGTACTCCTGCGCCCAGTAGAGATCGTTCTGGTACGCCGCCATCTGCGGTGTCTGAGCGATGAAGACAGCGAGGTCCCGGTCGACCAGCCCCTGGTTGTGCGGGAGCTTCTGGGCCACGCCGATGTGATGCTCGGCCAGCTCCTTGCCGATGTTGCGGGAACCGGAGTGCAGCATCAGCCAGACCGAACCGGTCGTATCCGTGCAAACTTCGACAAAGTGATTGCCGGATCCAAGCGTTCCCATCTGCTTCCCGGCACGTTCGTGACGGAATTTGACCGCATCCGCGACGCCCTCGAACCGCCCCCAGAAGTCATCCCACCCCGCAGTGGCGAACCCATGAAACCGCCCCGGCTCCACAGGACTGTCATGCATCCCCCGCCCCACCGGAATGGCCTGCTCGATCTTCGACCGCAGCCGCGACAGATCCCCCGGCAGGTCGTTCGCCGTCAGGGACGTCTTCACCGCCGACATTCCACAGCCGATGTCCACGCCCACCGCCGCCGGGCACACCGCACCCTGCATCGCGATGACGGACCCGACCGTCGCCCCCTTGCCGTAGTGGACGTCCGGCATGACCGCGAGGCCCTTGATCCACGGCAGGGTCGCGACATTGCGCAGCTGCTGAAGGGCCACGTCCTCGACCGTCGCCGGGTCGGTCCACATGCGGATCGGGACCTTGGCGCCCGGCATCTCCACGTACGACATATCGTCCTCATTCCCCCACAAACACAACAGAAGTCTTGAATCGCAATACCGGCGCCAAGGTCGACGAATGGGATGACGGACCGGCGTTCACGGCAGCGCGTGCGATACACATTGTCTGCCGGGGACGCCCCCGTGCGGCAAGCGAATAACCTGCGGGGACACTGAAGATCCCCACGAGACATCCCCCACGAGTCGGAGACATTCCGAGAGGAGCCCCACCGTGCAGCGGAAGGCCTACGTACCCGGCGTCGCCGCCCTCCTCGCGGCGCTGTTGGCCGGCTGCACCGGCAGCTCGGGCGGCGACGGCACGACGGACGACGCCAACCCCGGCGACACCGGCACCGCCTCCGCGGTCGCCCAGCCCGGCAAGTACCGCACCCTGCCGGAGGCATGCGGGGTGGTCAGCCAGAGCACCCTGGACGCGCTGCTGCCCGGTATCCAGCAGATCACCGACGAGGACCAGCGCAGCAAGGCCTACGAGGGCGAGGCCACCCTCACCTACGACACGGACCGCAAGGTGGGCTGCCGGTGGAAGGTGGAGGCCTCGGACGCCACCGAGTACCTCTCGGTCGACTTCGAGCGGGTGGTGTCGTACGACAACGCGGTCAGCGACGAGACCCAGGCGCAGCAGGTGTTCGCGCAGGCCGAGGAGAAGGCGGATCTGCCGGCGGCGACCGCCAGTGCCACCTCGGACGTGGAGGAGAGCAGCATCGCCGCCGGTGGCACGGCCTCCGCGTCGGCCACGCCGAGCGGTTCCGCCTCGGCCTCCGCGAGCGGTTCGTCCTCCGCCACGCCGGCCGATCTCCAGCCCCGGCTGCTGGACGATCTGGGTGACGAGGCGTACCTGGACGACGTGTTGAGCAACTCGGGTTCGACGGCACAGCAGCGCAAGGTGACTGTGGCGTTCCGCACGTCGAACGTGATCGTGACGATCGAGTACGAGGAGCAGCCGACGACGATCGGCGCCGCTCCGGACAGTAAGGAAATGCAGGACAACGCCCGGAAACTGGCCTCTCAGCTGGACGGGTCGCTGTCCGGTTGAGCGGTCTCCACAGACCTCTCACGCACGCGCACGAAGCGTTCGAAGCTGGACCGCACAGCATCCTCACCGCGTACCGTGGCCCCTCGGACCCGATCCGACGGCAGGAACCACAAGCGTCATGAGTGAAGGAACCATGCAGCGACGAGCAGAGCGTGCCCAGCGAGCGAAGCGTCTTCACCGCGTCCTTGTCTGCGCGGCCGCAGTCCCGGTGATGCTGATCGCCGCCGGCTGCTCCTCCGACTCCGGCTCCGGCTCCGGCGGTGACAGCGGCAGCAGCGGTTCGACCAGCGGCACGGGTGCGGACGGTGGCGCCTCGGCGTCGGCGTCGGCGGCGCCCACGGTGCAGGCGGCGGCGTACAAGTCGCTTCCCGACGCGTGCGGGACGCTGTCGAAGAAGACCCTGAAGTCGCTGACGCCGGAGGCCTCGAAGGGCAAGAAGGGCACGTCGGAGGCGGGCACGCGGGGCAGCTGCTCCTGGAGCAGCCTCGACAACAACGGTGTGAAGGGCTCCCAGTTCCGGTGGCTGAACGTCTCGCTGCTGCGCTTCGAGTCGGACACCTCGCGCGGCACGGGCGAGGCGCAGGCGGCGAAGTACTACGAGCAGCAGGTCCAGGACGCCCAGTCGGTGGCCGGTGCGAAGAACACCAAGTCGCAGACGGTGGCCGGGACGGGTGACGCGGCGACGCTGGTGCGTTACGACCTGAAGAAGAAGGAAGGCGCCTTCAAGCAGCAGACGGTCGTCACGCGCGTGGAGAACGTCGTGGTGACCGTCGACTACAACGGCGCGGGTCTGGCCGGCGACAAGACGCCGAGCGCGGACAGCCTCTCGAAGCTCGCGGAGCAGGCGGCCAAGGAGGCGGTGGCCTCGGTGTCGGCGGCGAACGGCGAGGGGGCGGCGAGCCCGGCCCCGTCCGACCCGGCGTCCAAGGCTCCGTCGAAGTCCGCGTCCCCGTCTCCGACGGCGTCGAAGTCGGCCTCGAAGTCGGCCTCTCCGTCCAAGTCGGCCGCGAAGACGAGCTGAAGCAGTACTGACGGCCCTATCCGGCCACCCGTGCGCAACACATATGTGCCACTCTGTTGCGCGCAACAACACGCACAGGGAGGGGAGTACGGGTGGCCGCGCCCATGCAGCTGACTCGAATGCACCGCGTGCTCATAGGCGTGGTCGTGTTCGGCGCCGTGATCATCGCCGGCATCGGCTTCGCGGGGTCGTACGCGGCCGTCCGCGAACTCGCCATCAAGAAGGGCTTCGGGAACTTCAGTTACGTCTTCCCGATCGGCATCGACGCGGGTATCTGTGTCCTGCTGGCCCTGGATCTGCTCCTGACGTGGATCCGTATCCCCTTTCCGCTCCTGCGTCAGACCGCCTGGCTCCTGACGGCCGCGACGATCGCCTTCAACGGCGCGGCGGCCTGGCCGGACCCGCTGGGCGTGGGCATGCACGCGGTGATCCCGGTGCTGTTCGTGGTGGCCGTGGAAGCGGCCCGGCACGCGATCGGCCGCATCGCGGACATCACGGCGGACAAGCACATGGAGGGCGTCCGCCTCACCCGCTGGCTCCTCTCCCCGATCCCGACCTTCCTGCTGTGGCGTCGCATGAAGCTGTGGGAGCTGCGCTCCTACGAGCAGGTCATCAAGCTGGAGCAGGAACGTCTCGTCTACCGAGCCCGCCTCCACTCCCGCTTCGGCCGTGCCTGGCGCAGGAAGGCCCCGGTGGAGTCGTTGATGCCGCTGAGGCTGGCCCGCTACGGCGTCCCGCTGGCGGAGACGGCCCCGGCGGGCCTGGCGGCGGCGGGCATCGAGCCGGCGCTGCTCCCGCCCGCGCCCAGGCCTGCCGAGCTCCCCGCCGACGCGTCCACGGTCGGTCGTGCCGCTGTGACGGCTCCCGCCCCCCAGCAGATGCCGCCGCCCAGCGAGCAGCAGCCCGAACCCGAGCCCGACCAGAGCCCCTGGTTCGAAACCCCCAAGCAGGTCGAGTACCAGGGCGGCTACAACCCCGACTACGACCCCGCGGAGCAGTACAACCACTGGTACGAGGAACAACTCGAAGCAGAGCAGTACGAGTTGCAGCAGATCCAGTACGAGGAACCCTCGAGGGAACCCTCCGTCGAGCCCTCGATGGAGGAGACCGGCAGCTTCCCCATCCCGGTGTCCAGCGGCCGCACCCGCGAGCTGGGCGAGGGCGGTGGCCCCCCGGAGCCGACGGAGGAGGACTTCTACCAGGTCTTCAAGAAGTCGATAGACGGCAGCTACCCCTCCCCCGGCCAGCTCAGGGGCGACGTGGAGGCGACGTACGGCGTCGTGCTCCCGCAGCGCGAGGCGGAGCGCATGGTCAACCGCTTCACCAACCGCCACACCGCGGAGCTCCAGGAAGACCACATCGCCTGAGCCACAGGGCAACGAGAAGGGGGCCCTCCACACCGGAGGGCCCCCTTCTTCGTACCGCCTACTCCCCGAGCAGGGCCCGCACCCGCTCCTGCCCCACGGCGAGCAGCAGCGTCGGCAGCCGGGGCCCGGTGTCACGCGAGACCAGCAGCTGGTACAGCAGCGCGAAGAACGCCCGCTGAGCCGTCTTGATCTCGGCCGGCAGCTCCTTGGGCGTGGCGTCCGCGGAGAACCCGGCCTGCACCTTGGGCACGCCGTACACCAGGTGGGTCAGCCCGTCGAGCGACCAGTGCGAGGCGAGCCCGTCGAGCAGCAGCCGCAGCGACTGCTGGGACGCCTCGTCGAGGGACTTCAGCAGCTCGGCGTCGGCCTCGGTGCGCACGATGGTCCGCTGGTCGGCGGGCACCTGCGTGTTGATCCAGGCCTCGGCCTTGTCGTACCGGGGCCGGGCCTCGTCCAGCGAGGAGAGCGGGTTGCCCGGGTCCAGGTCGCTGAGGATCCGCAGCGCCTGGTCCTCGTGGCCCGCGGTGATGTCGGCGACGGAGGCGAGTGTCCGGTACGGCAGCACGCGCGCCGTGCGCGGCAGCTCGCCCCCGGCGGTCCGCACCGCACGGGAGTGGGCGGCGATGTCGGCCGGCAGCGCGGAGCCGTCGGCGACCTTGGCGTCGAGCTTGTCCCACTCGTCGTAGAGCCGCTGGATCTCCTGGTCGAAGGCGATCTTGAAGGACTGGTTGGGCCGGCGGCGGGCGTAGAGCCAGCGGAGGAGCTGCGGCTCCATGATCTTCAGCGCGTCCCCGGGGGTGGGCACGCCGCCGCGGGAGGACGACATCTTGGCCATCCCGGAGATGCCGACGAAGGCGTACATGGGCCCGATGGGCTGCTTGCCGCCGAAGATCCCGACGATCTGGCCGCCGACCTGGAAGGAGGACCCGGGCGAGGAGTGGTCGACCCCGCTGGGCTCGAAGACGACACCCTCGTACGCCCACCGCATCGGCCAGTCGACCTTCCAGACGAGCTTGCCGCGGTTGAACTCGTTCAGCCGGACGGTCTCGGAGAAACCGCAGGCGTTGCAGGTGTACGACAGCTCGGTGGTGGCGTCGTCGTAGGAGGTGACCGTGGTGAGGTCCTTCTCGCAGTTGCCGCAGTAGGGCTTGTACGGGAAGTACCCGGCGGAGCCGCTGGACCCGTCGTCCTCGGCGGCCGCACCGGACCCCTCGGCGGCCTCCACCTCGGCCTCGTCGAGAGGCTTCTGCTGCTTCTTCGCGGCGGCCGGGGCCTTCTTGGTGCGGTACTGGTCGAGGATCGCGTCGATGTCGCCTCGGTGGGCCATGGCGTGCAGGATCTGCTCGCGGTAGACGCCGGAGGTGTACTGCGCGGTCTGGCTGATCCCGTCGAACTCGACACCGAGCTCGGCGAGCGCCTCGACCATGGCGGCCTTGAAGTGCTCGGCCCAGTTCGGGTGGGCGGACCCCTTGGGCGCGGGCACGGAGGTCAGGGGCTTGCCGATGTGCTCGGCCCAGCTCTCGTCGACACCGGCGACCCCGGCGGGCACCTTGCGGTACCGGTCGTAGTCGTCCCAGGAGATGAGGTGGCGCACCTGGTGGCCCCGGCGCCGGATCTCGTCGGCGACGAGGTGCGGGGTCATGACCTCACGGAGGTTCCCGAGGTGGATGGGCCCGGAGGGTGACAGCCCGGACGCGACGACGACCGGTTTGCCCGGGGCCCGACGCTCCGACTCCTCGATGACCTCATCCGCGAAACGGGAGACCCAGTCGGTGGTCTCAGCGCTCTGACCCACGATCGGCACGTCCTCTTTTACTGATGGCGTTGATGGAGGCTCCATTCTCCCAGACCACCCCGCGCCGGAGAAAACCGCTTTACCCCCCATGGGATACTGACCGTGTCTATCTGATCCCCCGAGGAGAACGGCACCCACTCCCATGGCCCCGGTCACGTCCCTCAGCGACGCCGTCAACCAGCAGCTCACCTCCGCGCTCTCCGCCACCCTGCCGGAGGCCGACGCGGACCCCCTGCTCCGACGCAGCGACCGGGCGGACTTCCAGGCGAACGGCGTGCTGGCGCTCGCCAAGAAGGCTAAGGCGAACCCGCGGGAGCTGGCGACGCAGGTCGTGTCCCAGGTGGTCGCCGGTGACCTGATCAAGGACATCGAGGTCTCCGGCCCCGGCTTCCTCAACATCACGCTCACCGACAAGGCGATCACGGAGAACCTCGCCGCGCGGTACGAGGACGGCGACCGTCTCGGCGTACCCCTCAAGGACCAGCCGGGCATCACGGTGATCGACTACGCCCAGCCCAACGTGGCGAAGGAGATGCACGTCGGCCACCTGCGCTCCGCGGTGATCGGCGACGCCCTGCGCGGCATGCTCGACTTCACCGGCGAGAAGACGATCGGCCGGCACCACATCGGCGACTGGGGCACCCAGTTCGGCATGCTCATCCAGTACCTGATCGAGAACCCGGGCGAGCTGGCCCCCGCGGCCGAGGTCGACGGCGAGCAGGCCATGTCGAACCTGAACCGGGTCTACAAGGCGTCCCGCGTGGTCTTCGACTCCGACGAGGAGTTCAAGGAGCGGGCCCGCAAGAGGGTCGTCGCCCTCCAGTCGGGCGACAAGGAGACGCTCGACCTGTGGCAGCAGTTCGTGGACGAGTCGAAGGTCTACTTCTACTCGGTCTTCGAGAAGCTGGACATGGAGATCCGGGACGAGGAGATCGTCGGCGAGTCGGCGTACAACGAGGGCATGCCGGAGACCGCCCGCCTCCTGGAGGAGATGGGCGTCGCGGTGCGCTCCGAGGGCGCGCTGGTCGTCTTCTTCGACGACATCCGCGGCAAGGACGACCAGCCGGTCCCGCTGATCGTGCAGAAGGCGGACGGCGGCTTCGGCTACGCGGCGAGCGACCTGACGGCGATCAGGAACCGCGTCGTCGACCTCCACGCGACGACACTCCTGTACGTCGTGGACGTACGCCAGTCCCTGCACTTCAGGATGGTCTTCGAGACGGCCCGCCGGGCGGGCTGGCTGGGCGACGACGTCACCGCGCACAACATGGGTTACGGCACCGTCCTGGGCGCGGACGGCAAGCCGTTCAAGACCCGTGAGGGCGAGACGGTGAAGCTGGAGGACCTGCTGGACGAGGCGGTCGAGCGGGCCGCCGAGGTCGTACGGGAGAAGGCGCAGGACCTCACCGAGGACGAGATCCAGGAGCGGGCGGCGCAGGTCGGCATCGGCGCGGTGAAGTACGCGGACCTGTCCACGTCCCCCAACCGGGACTACAAGTTCGACCTGGACCAGATGGTCTCGCTGAACGGCGACACGAGCGTGTACCTCCAGTACGCGTACGCCCGTATCCAGTCGATCCTGCGCAAGGCGGGAGACGTACGGCCGTCCGCGCACCCGGAGCTCGAACTGGCGGACGCGGAGCGGGCGTTGGGCCTGCACCTGGACGCGTTCGGCAGCACGGTCTTCGAGGCGGCGGCGGAGTACGCCCCGCACAAGCTGGCCGCCTACCTGTACCAACTGGCGTCCCTGTACACGTCGTTCTACGACAAGTGCCCGGTCCTGAAGGCGGACACCCCGGAGCAGGTGGAGAACCGCCTGTTCCTGTGCGACCTGACGGCCCGCACCCTCCACCAGGGCATGGCCCTCCTGGGCATCAGGACGCCCGAGCGCCTCTGACCCGGGTCTAGGGCAGTCCGAACTGGCACCACACGGCCTTCCCCAACTCCCGTTCCCGCACGCCCCACTTGTCGCTCAGTGCGGACACCAGCAGCAGGCCCCGGCCACCCTCGTCGCCGTCGTGGACGACCCGAGGGACGCCGGGGCCGCTGTCGTGCACCTCGACGACCAGGGCGTGCCCCTCGTGACGCAGGAACAGCCGCAGCTGGCGTCCGGGCGGTACGCCGTGCAGCAGGGCGTTGGTGACGAGTTCGCTCACGCAGAGCAGCACGTCGTCCGTCCTCGGCGTCTCGGCGAGCCCCCAGCCGGCCAGGGTCTCGGCGGCGAACTGCCGTGCGGCCTGGGCGGATCGGCGTTCGCGGCGGAAGAACCGCTCGCGCAGGGGCGGTAGTCGGGTCGTCTCGTTCACGGGACGAGAGTTGCGGAGAGTGACTACCGTTGATCACTCGGTGAACCCGTACAGATTTTTTGTACGGGCTCTCACCCGGTGACGTACGCGTACCAAGGGGGATGGACCATCTCATGAGCGCCAGGAAGCCGCGGCCGAAGAACCTCACGTCCCTGAAGATGCTGGGCAAGCAACTCGGCACGGCCCGCCGCGCGGCGGGCCACACCCAGACCGCCCTCGCCGACATGGTCCGCGTGGACGAGGAGACCATCGCGTCGATCGAGCAGGGCAGGCGGACACTGAAACCGGATCTGGCCGCGCTGCTGGACGAAGTCCTGGAGACCAAGGGGATGTTGGCGGCGGGCGTGGCCAACCTGCCGGACATCGACCAGTTCCCGATGTGGGCCGAGCTGTACGTCGAGCACGAGCGCGAGGCCATCGCCCTGTCCTGGTACGACGCCCTGGTCGTGCCCGGCCTGCTGCAAACCGAGCCGTACGCACGCGCGTTGCTGAGCGGGCGCGTTCCGGCCTACGACTCCGACGAACTGGAGACGAAGGTCGCCGCGCGCGTGGGCCGACGGGAGATCCTCGAGCGCAGGGTCCCACCGACGTTGAGCTTCGTGGTCTGGGAGCCCGCGCTCCTCATGCCCACGGGCGGTCGCGAGACGCACCGGGACCAGCTGCGCTTCCTCCGCGAGTGCTCCGAACTCCCTTGCTTGTCCTTGCAGATCCTGCCGCTCGACCGCAGCTCGCACGCGGGGGACGCCGGCCCCTTCACACTCCTGGAGACTCCCGACCATCAGCACCTCGCGTACACCGAGTCCCAACGCGGCAGTCAGTGGGTTTCCGACGCAGACGAGGTGTCCATCCTGGCGCGCAAATATGCGATGCTGCGGACTCAGGCCCTCACCATTGAGGACTCCAGACGCCTGTTGGACCGTCTGCTAGGAGAGCGATGAGCACGGCACTTCAGTGGTTCAAGTCGACCTACAGCAGCAGTGAGGGCGGCCAGTGTCTTGAGGTAGCCGTCTCCCCTCAGGCCATCCACATCCGCGACTCCAAGCACCCGGAAAAGACCGCCCTCCAGGTGTCCCCCACCACCTGGACCACCTTCACCACCGCCCTCAAGTAACACCCCGCACGGCATTGTCAGTGGCTCCCCCTACAGTCACTGGCATGGCGACTCTTCCCAACCCGCTGCCCGCCCTCGCGGCAGACCCGAGCGGTCGTTCGCTCGGACTTGGACTCCCTCTGGGGAGACTGATCGACGAGACCGACGAGGGGCCGTGGCATGAACCGTTGCTGTGGCATGCCGAGTACGCGGCGGCGTCCGGGGCGTGGAGCGCGCTCGGTACCCGCGCCGCGCGGACCGGGCTGCTTCCGGTGCTGGTAGAGGTCGGGGGGAGCCAGGGCGGGCCCGAGGAGTGGGAGTTGATGCCCGGGGAGATGTCGTACCCCGGGGACCACGACCCGGAGGAGGTCCTGGCGGAGTTCTGGGAGGAGTACGCCGGGGACGAGGACGGATCCTGGCCGGGTCTCGCCGAGGCCCCCACCGCTCTGCCCGCCGACCCCGACCGGCGGGCCGTCGAGACCGCCGACGCCCTCCTGGACGAGGGCTCGTGGTTCAAGGAGCCGCGCCTGGCCCTGGTCCCGGCCCGCCGCAGCGCGGACATCCCGGCGGCGATCGGCTGGACGGGCCCGCTGAACCACGAGAACGACGTGGCGCGCCTGTGCGCGGTGCTGCGCTCGTGGGAGGACCGCTTCGGCATACGCGTCATCGCCCTGGGCTTCGACCGGTTGGTGGTCTCCGTCGCCGCCCCGCCCACCACGCAGGAGGCCGCGGAGGCCGTAGCCGCCGAGCACTACGCGTTCTGCCCGGACACCATCGACCAGGGCCACCACCGGACGCTGCGCGAGTACGCCGCACACCAGGTACTGGACCAGCGCGTCTGGTCCTTCTGGTGGGACTGAGGCAAACCAGCGGTCTTCCATGAGCAAATTCCCTTTCAAGTCAAGCCAGCTCATTTCGGCGCACTGAATCCGTCGCTAAACTCCCTTCTCGTTTGCGGTCCTTAACAGGGGGAGGGCGCTCAGCATGCCGGACGGTTTCTCCGTGGACCTCGGTGCGCTGCGCAAGGCCGCCTCCGGGATCAGCACCACGCTGGACGCGATGGCCACCAAGAAGGTGAGCGACATCGACGCCCCCAAGGGCGACTTCGGGCACGACGAACTGGCCTCCGCGATCGTCGACTTCACCGACCGGTGGAACATCGGCGTCTCGCACCTGGCCTCCGACGGCGCCGAGGTCTCCGACCGGCTGAACCGCTGCGTGAAGAACTACGAGGCGGCCGAGGAGCACATCCAGCTCTCCACCGAGGGCGTTCTTCGGTCGCCGTCCGGCACGGACCCGGGGGCGTCCTGATGGCCCAGCTCGGCGAGACCTCGGATCCCCGCGCGCTCGTCCCCGGCTCACCGGACTCCCTGACCACGACCGCACAGGCCCTGCTCGCCTACGGCGATGTCCTCATCGAGGCCGGCGAAGGACTGGCGAAGGTCGACACCGAGGACGGCTGGCGGGGTCCTGCCGGCGACGCCTTCCGGGACCGTTTCCACGGCCAGCCCGCCCGATGGACCGAGGCGGGCAACGAGTTCCACACCGCCGCCAACGCCCTGTACGACTACCTGTACACCCTGCGCGCGGCCCAGCAGCGCGCGGCCGAGGCCATAGCGCAGTACGCGCGCGGCGAGACGGCCACCACGAACGCCAGGAACGCCCATGACCGGCAGGTCGGCGAGGCGCGCGGCAGAGGGGACAACACCGAGATCCCCTTCGACGATCCCGGTGAGGCGGACCGTGCAGCCGCCCGTGCGGCTCTCGACACCGCGCGCGGCAACGTGGAGACCGCAGGGCACACCGCGGCCGCGAAGGTGCGGAAGGCCACCGAGTCCGCCCCGGAGCGCCCGGGATTCTGGTCCAAGGTCGGCGACTTCCTCGGCGACGTGGGTGACGAGCTGGTGGACGGCGGCAAGACCGTCGTCAATGACCTCGCCTCCTTCGGCAACGCCATGGTCCAGCACCCCGGCGACAGCGCGGCGATGCTCGGCGGCATGCTCCTGGCCGGCGTCAGCGCCGGCGGCGAAGGTCTCGGCGTCGCTCTGGACGCCACCGGGGTCGGTGCCATCGCCGGCGTACCCCTCAACGTCGTGTCCGCCGCCGGGATCACCGCGGGCGTCGGGCTGGCGGGCGCCGGGGCGGTGGACCTCGCCCAGCACGCCACGAGCGACTCCCAGGTCGAACCCCTCCGGATGAACAGCGAGGGCTCCGGCACGGGTGGCTCCTCGCAGCAGCCGGCGTCCGATCTGATCAAGAACGGCCAGCAGTACAAGGGCACCGGCGGCCGCGCGGGAAACAACCTGCCGGTGGAGAACGGCCCGAAGGACGGCACCCTCTACAAGACGGACCCGCAGACCGGAAAAGTCACCAACTACACGACGTACGACTCCGAAGGCCGTGCGGTGAAGCGAGTGGACCTGGAGGGCCGTCCGCACGGCGGGGTGGACACCCCGCACGTCGTAGAGTACGAGCGCAACACCAACCCGAAAACCGGCCAGGTCTTCGTGCGCCCGTCGAACGAAGTACGCGCCGCGTTCCCCTGGGAGATCCCGTGAGCCGCAGCAAGCCGTCGTGGTCCGACCGGAGGCTCCCGGCGTTCTTCACCCGGTGGCGCACGGAGTGGAAGGACGAGACACTCACCCCGGCCAACTACCTCGACTTCGAGGGCGGCCTGCGGTTCGTCCTGGCCGCGGCCTGGCTGTTCTGCCCCGAGACGGTCGAGTACCGCGGTGGGGTGTTCCTCAAGGAGCGGTTCGGTCAGGGGAACGTCGACGACTGGTTCACGAAGCTGGGCGACGACAGGGAACGTGTCGAGGCAGTCGTCAACCAGGTCAAGTTGTGGGACACGTTCGTCAACACACCCCTGACGGACGACGACCAGCTCGGCGAGGAACTGCCCGGGCTCGCCCTGGCTCTGGGGGAGTGCTGGCAGGGCGTCCTGTCCGCCCGGTACCCCGACCTGGAGGTCACCGTCGAGGTGAGCGACGAGGAGGACGGGGCCTACGGCCCGACCGTGACCTTCTGGACCTCCCCGTCCGGCACACCCTTCGGCTAGCCCGCCAGTCCCTCCCCCAGCCGCCGCAGCCCCTCCCCGATCTCCTCGGGCGTCTGCGTCACGAAGCACAGCCGCAGGGTCGACCGGTCGGGCTCGCCGGCGTAGAAGGGCGCCCCGGGCACGTAGGCCACATCCCGGGTCACGACCTGCGGCAGCAGATCAGTGGTGTCGTACGACGACGGAAGGCGCGCCCAGAGGAACATGCCGCCCTCGGGCCGCGTCCAGGTCGATCCCGCGGGCAGCGCCTCGCCGAGCCCCGCGAGCATGGCGTCCCGGCGCTCGCCGTAGACGCCCGCGACGCGCCGCACATGGGCGTCGAGATCGCGGTCGGCCAGGTACCGCGCCGCGGCGAGCTGGTTGACGGTCGGGGTGTGCAGGTCGGCGGCCTGCTTGGCGACCGCGCAGGCGCGCCGCAGCTCGCCGGGTGCCCGCAGCCAGCCGAGCCGCAGTCCGGGCGCCATGACCTTGGAGAAGGAGCCGAGCAGGACGACCCGGTCGGCGGCCTCCTCGTGGGAGGCGATCCACGGCACCCGCTCGCCCTCGAAGCGGAGTTCGCCGTACGGGTCGTCCTCGACGATCCACAGCCCGCACCGCGCGGCCACGGACGCGACGGCGGCCCGGCGCTCGGCGGACATGGTCCGGCCGGTCGGGTTCTGGAAGGTGGGGACGGTGTAGAGCAGCTTGGGCCGCTCCCGAAGCACGAGTTCCTCCAGCGCCGCGGGATCGAGCCCCTCCTCGTCCCCGGGCACGGCCACCACCCGGGCGCCCGCGAACCCGAAGGCCTGGAGGGCGGCGAGATAGCAGGGGCTCTCGACGAGGACCGTGTCGCCGGGCTCGATCAGCGCGGTGGCGAGCAGCGACAGCGCCTGCTGGGACCCGGTGGTGACGAGGACGTCGTCGGCGTCGGTGGCGAGCCCGCGCACCGACATCCGCTCGGCGAGGGCCGCCCGCAGCACGGGCTCCCCCTCGGTGGTCGAGTACTGGAGGGCCCGCGACGGCACCTCCGCCAGCACCGCCCGGTAGGCCTCGGCGATCCCCTCCGCGTCGAACAGCTCGGGGGCCGGCAGCCCGCCCGCGAAGTTGATCACCTCGGGGCGGGCGGTGACGGCGAGGATGTCCCGTACCGGCGACCCACCGACCGCCCGGGCCCGGGCGGCGAGCGGCGGCACGGAAGCGAACGTGGGCACCGTCATGACGTCTCCTTCGACTGCGGACTGCGACGACTGGTTCCGGCGCAGCCTAAAGAAGTGAGTGCCGCCTACAAGCACCTTTCCGCGATACGGACACTGCTCAGCCCTTGGTCCCGGTGGCCCCGTAGACGTTGATGTCGTCGTCCGTGACGTCGTTGATGTCGCGGTAGCGGATCTTCTCGATGTCGTCGAGCGCCGCGAAGTCCTCCGCGTCGACGGCGGGCGGCGCGGGGGCCGGGCCGGGGTGCCACCGATGTACGGGCACGACGCCCGGCTCGTCCAGTGCGACCCCCGGCACCTCGGTGAAGAACCGCTCCACCTCCGCCCTGGACCGGAACACGAAGGTGAACCCGCGCTCGGTGTAGGTCCGCTGGACCGCGCGGGTCGGCTCGGGATGCATCTCGTCGGTGAGATGGCTGAGCACGATCCGGCTCCCGGCCGGCAGCGCCGCCACCAGCTCCCGCACGATCGGATAGGCCTGCTCGTCCTCGACGAAGTGCAGAATCGCGACCAGGCACAGCGCGATCGGCTGGTCGAAGTCGAGGGTCTTGGCGGCCTGTTCGAGGATCTGCGCGGGGCTCGTGAAGTCGGCGTCGACGTAGTCCGTACGTCCCTCGGGCCCGCTGGTGAGCAGCGCCCGCGCGTGGGCCAGCACCACCGGGTCGTTATCGACGTACACGACCCGCGCGTCGGGCAGGATCCGCTGGGCGATCTGATGGACGTTCTCGCCGGTGGGCAGCCCGGTGCCGATGTCGAGGAACTGCCGGATCCCGTCCCGCTCGGCCAGCCGGGTCACGGCCCGGCGCATGAAGTCGCGGTTGTGGCGTACGTCGAGGTAGCCGCGGGGGTTGGCGGCGAGCGCGGCGGCGGCCGCCTCGCGGTCGGCGGGGTAGTTGTCCTTGCCGCCGAGGAAGACGTCGTAGACGCGGGCCGGATGGGCCTTGGTGGTGTCGATCCTCTTGGCCAGCTCGGCCGGGTCCTGGCTCAGCGCGTCACCGGACATGGGTGTCTCCCCTAAGAGTCGGTCCTTCAACGGACAACCACCACACTGGTCAAGAACCTAACTCCTGGGGCGACTTGATGGTGCCCGGCGCCCGCCACCCCCCGTCCCGCATCCCACCAGGGCGACTCGGGACACGACATCCCCGCAGCTCAGGCCCCTTCCGCCGACCGGCGCGTCCCGAATTCGCCGCCGAAGGCTGGCGTACGCCCCACCCGCCCCGCAACCTGATCCCATGCCCACCGGACCCCACACCCGCCGCACCCTCACCGCCACCGTCCTGCTGACGCTCCTGGCGCTGCTCACCCTCACGGGGTGCAACGACGGCCAGGGCGTACGCGACGAGGGCCCGGCCAGGGCCGGAGCGGCCGCCGTCGCGCCCGCGGAGAACGCGAAGGCCGCCCGGCACTGACCGGGCGGCCTCGAAGCGGAGTTACGGCATCACACGTGCGCCGGGGCCAGCTTCGGGTTGGGGCCGTACTTGTTGTCGCCCGGCTCGCTGTCCAGCACCGAGAAGACGAACAGGGTAATGCCGCCGACGAGCGGCACGAAGCCGAAGAGGATCCACCAGCCGCTGCGGCCCGTGTCGTGCAGACGGCGCGCGGTGACGGCGAGGCCGGGCAGCAGGAAGGCGAGGTAGGGGATCACCACGAGCCACGACTGCTTGCTGACGGCGCCGAGGATGGCGAACACGACGTAGATGATCGCGGCGAACAGCGCGAACATCCAGTACTCCTTGCGGCGCGCACGACCGCTGAAGACCGCGTACTTCTTGAGAACTTCGATGAACCAGCTCATGGTGGTGTCCCCCCAGAGATCGCCGCTCGGAACCGTTCCGAATGGATCAGGCCAGGCGCAGAAGATATGGAGGATGTCACGAACTCGTCAATTCGACTGATGTAAACGGTTCATCAAGACAGGCACCTGCCACACCGAGACAAATCCACCCCGCCGGAGGGTGCATCCCGGACAGACCACCAGAAGATCACCCTGCGAACAGGCCGCTGTTATCCGGACGTTGGCCGGTTCGAGCTCCACCCGTATCCGGACCGAGCTCGAACCGTTGCCGTGCCGCGCCGCCCCGACGGCCTCGTCAGCGGAGTTTCTGAGCCACTTCGGTCGCCCAGTAGGTGAGGATGTTCCGCGCCCCGGCCCGCTTGATGCCGGTCAGCGCCTCCAGGATCGCCCGGTCCCGGTCGATCCAGCCCTTCTCCGCCGCGGCCTCGATCATCGAGTACTCACCGGAGATCTGATAGGCGGCGACCGGCACGTCCACGGCGTCCGCGACCCGCGCGAGGATGTCGAGATAGGGCCCGGCCGGCTTGACCATCACCATGTCGGCGCCCTCCTCCAGGTCGAGGGCGAGCTCCCGCAGCGACTCGCGCGCGTTCGCCGGGTCCTGCTGGTAGGTCTTGCGGTCCCCCTGCAACGAGGACCCGACGGCCTCCCGGAACGGCCCGTAGAAGGCGGACGCGTACTTCGCCGTGTACGCGAGGATGGCGACGTCCTCCCGCCCGATCTGGTCGAGGGCATCCCGTACGACCCCGATCTGCCCGTCCATCATCCCGCTGGGCCCGACCACGTGCGCGCCGGCGTCGGCCTGCACCTGAGCCATCTCGGCGTACCGCTCAAGGGTGGCGTCATTGTCGACGCGCCCCTGGTCGTCCAGCACCCCGCAGTGGCCGTGGTCGGTCGTCTCGTCGAGACACAGATCGGACATCACGAGCAGCTCGTCCCCGACCTCGGCCCGCACGTCCCGGATGGCGACCTGGAGAATCCCGTCGGGATCGGTCCCGGGCGTCCCGAGGGCGTCCTTCTTCCCCTCCTCAGGCACCCCGAACAGCATGATCCCGGACACCCCGGCAGCCACGGCCTCAGCGGCAGCCTTCTTCAGGCTGTCCCGCGTGTGCTGCACGACCCCGGGCATCGCCCCGATCGGCACCGGCTCACTGACGCCCTCGCGCACAAACGCCGGAAGGATGAAGTCGGCCGGGTGCAGCCGGGTCTCGGCGACCATCCGCCGCATGACGGAATTGGTCCGCAGCCGCCGCGGCCGAGCACCGGGAAAGGATCCGTACGTCGTCATACCCCGAGGCTACGCCCCCGCTGCGCTGGGCTTGAGCCGGGCGCCTAGGGGGGTGCCGGGTGCGGTTGCGGGGCGGGTGCGGGTGAGTGGGGGC